>QHXD01000440.1:313-7846 GCA_003223895.1 Acidobacteriota bacterium | reverse complement strand
TGGATCGGGAATCAACTCGCGATTGTTCGCGCGCATCCGCGGTAAGGAAGGCCTGAGCTATGGAATCGGATCGGGGTTCTCGCTTGCCCCCACAGAGAACAACGCGCTTTTCATCGCCACCGCGATATCCGCCCCGGAGAACGTGGCCAAAGTGGAAGCGTCTTTCAAGGATGAGATTTCGATCATTCTCAGGGATGGTTTTAGCGATGCAGAAGTGGCGGCTGCCAAAGCGAGCTGGCTGCAGGCACAGCAGGTGAGCCGTGCCCAGGACCGGGAGCTGGTCGGCCGAGTTGGAAACCAGATCCACTACGGCCGGACCATGGGCTGGGATGCCGAACTTCAGAAGAAAGTCCAGGCCCTCTCGCCCGCGCAGATCGCGCAGGCACTTCGCCGCCATCTCGATGTGTCGGCCATGACCTTCATGAAGGGCGGAGACTTCAAGAAGGCGGGTGCAAAACCGTAGGAAAACGCGGGCTAAAGCCCGCGACTACATTGGGGACCAACGTTGGGCCCTGAATGTAGTCGCGGGCTTTAGCCCGCGTTCACGCCCTTAGAACTTCACCACAAAGGCCGTAATGATCGCCATGTCATTCTTCTTGAGAGGGACACCGGCCCGGATGACCGGACGGTTCTTGTAAAGATCGTTCACTTCGAACTTCAGTTCGCTGTTTTGCGTCACAGACGCTGCAATGCCGAGCGCCAGATTGTAGAGAGCATCCGCCCACTCGTTGGTCTTCCAGAGACCTGAGACCGATTGAGAGATGGTCGAAGTCTTGGATAGCTTCCAATTCAGGCGCTCGGCGGCGTTGTAGGCTCCCGAGCCTCGCCTGCTACGGCCGGGATTTCTCTCCCAGATTCCGCCGAGACCGTTATCTATCGTCAGCGCCGCCGCGTCGGTATTCCATAGCTTGTAGCCTATGCCGACCGTGGGCGACCAGAGATACATAATGTCCTTGAACTTGTCCCGGAGATATTCCGCCTGCCCGAAGCCAAACAAACGCCCTGTGAACGTGTACTCATCCCGCCCCAAGAACGATGTCCGGTCGATGATTGCGTCTTTGTCCTTGTCGCCCCGCAAATAGAGTCCGTTCAGCTTGATCACATTTCTGGTCTTCGGATCGCGCACCAAACCGAACGAGAGGTTGAAGTTTTTCGTATCGCTGTTGCCGCGGGTCAACGCGAGACCGCCGGCGAAGTTCCCCGCCCACGTTTTGGAAGGCGTTGCCGGGGCCTGTGCCAGAGCAGGCGCTGCACTGATAACTGTGATCGCTGTCAAAGTAACCCAGGATGTTAGTTTCCTCATGGTCTGGCGCTTTTGCAAACTATGCACCAAAGAGGGAACGCGGGCTAAAGCCCGCGACTACATTGACGGACGAGGCTATTCCCCAAGTGTAGTCGCGGGCTTTAGCCCGCGTTCCCGGCCAAATTTTCCCGCTTTAGATGCAGTGTGGGCTGGTGTATTTGCTCTCGAGCCGATGGAACAGGGGCGCATGGCGTCGCGCGGCGTCGCGGATTTCGAATTCGATTTGTTCCAGGCAATCCGCGAGGAAGATGTCTGCGAGGAGACTAGTGTATGACCTGGACAACACGACAAACTCATCGGCGGGATTCAGCCTCGAAGCCCGCCTTAACTGCAGAAACAAGCTCTGTGCCTTGTCGAGGCGGCCGGCTGCAAGACAGCGGTGCGCAACCTCATCCATGAAGCCTAAAACGACCTGGAGATCCTCGCCATCGACGTCGTGGCGATTCTCCACGCGGTCGCCCATGAGTCTCAGGACTTCAAGGCCGCAGAGGATGACTTGCCGAGCTTCAAAAACGGGCGCTGTTGCAGGCATACACAGTATTTGAAACGCTAATGGATGCCAAGAATAGTAGTAGAAAGCAAAAGTCGCAAGAACTTTTTGTGATAAGCTTTTCGCCGTCAAAAAGTGACAGTCCGAAACGTGTAAGGAGGCGCTGGTGAGCACAACTTTAAATGGCCAAGCCCCGTCAATCGAAAAGGAGTTTTCTACAAAGGAAGAAAAGCCGCCATATCCCGGAATTCCAACGACTTCCGACGGCGCGGGCATGGTGGTTTGGGTGGAGACCCATGTGACGCAGGGCGCGTGCGCATACCCGATCACGTCATCCACCACGATGGGTGGTGGATACCAGGCCGAAGTGGCGAACGGCAAGCGGAATCTGTGGGGTGAAGAGTTAGCGTTCATCGAGCCGGAATCCGAACACAGCGCTGCCAGCACCTGCGAAGGTTTTGCGGTATCGGGCGGGCGCGTCACCAACTTCACCTCAGGCCAGGGACTGATCCTGATGAAGGAAGTTCTCTACACCATCTCCGGCAAGCGCCTCCCCATCGTCTTCCACATTGGAGCTCGTGCCCTCACATCGCAAGCCTTGAACGTCCATACGGGTCACGATGACGTTTATGGTGTCGCGGACTGCGGCTGGGGCGTCTTGTTTGCCCGGAACGCGCAGGAAGCCGGCGACCTCGCCTTGATTAGCCGTCGCACCGCAGAGGAAACCGAAACTCCGTTTCTCAATGTTCAGGACGGCTTTCTCACCACGCACACGATTGAAAATGTGAAGCTTGCCGAGCCGGAACTGATGCGGCAGTTCGTCGGGCATCCGTCCGAGCGCACCCGGGCGCTGTTTGACCCGCGAGTTCCTTTGATGTCGGGAGTCGTGCAGAACCAGGACAGCTACATGAAGGGCAAGATCGCCCAGCGCAGATTCTACGATCGCGTCCTGCCGACGCTCAAGGCAGTGATGGATGACTTTTCCCGCCTGACGGGCCGCAAATACGATGTTGTAATGCCCTACCGGCTGGAAGATGCCGATTACGCCGTCGTCGGATCCGGATGCATGATCGAAACCGGAGAGGCCGTGGTGGACTACATCCGCGAGAAGATGGGGATCAAAGTCGGCCTCCTGCACGTCAGTTGCTGGCGGCCATTTCCTTCCATTGAAATCGTGGAAGCCCTCCGTCACTGCAAGGCCGTTTCGGTCATCGAACGCCTCGACGTGCCGATGATGCAGTCCAACCCACTTTTGTGCGAAATCAAGGCCGCTTTCGCCGACTCGGTGTCAGGGACACCGGGTTATCCGGAACTGGATCGTATCCCCCGCTTCTTCGGCGGCTCCGCAGGATTGGGTAGCCGCGACGTCCGCGCCGGCGACTACATCGCCATTGTTGAGAACATGCGCAGCGATAGTCCACGAACCTATTTCACGGTCGGAATCAAGCACGAAACTGCTCTGACCGTGACGAACGATCCTGACGTGCGAACGCCAGGCTCTTTCTCGATGCGCGGCCACTCTGTAGGCGGATACGGATCGGTCACCACAAACAAGATCATCGCGACCATCGCTGGCGAAGTCTTCGGTATGGACGTTCAGGCTTATCCAAAATACGGATCGGAAAAGAAGGGTCTTCCGACGACCTACTACCTGACCATCGCAAAAGACCACATCCGCGTCCATTCCGAGCTCGAACACGTCGAGTTCATTCCGCTCAACGATGTCAACGCATTCAATCTGGAAAATCCGCTGGCCGGACTCTCGGATAACGGCATGGTGTTCGTGCAAAGTCCATGGACCGATCCGGACAAGATCTGGGACCGCATCCCGGGGTGGGCGCGAAGAAGCCTGATTCAGAAGAACGCGAGAGTGTTCGCACTGGACACGGTGAAGATCGCCAAGGAAGTCTCTTCGCTGGCGGACCTGCAACAGCGCATGCAGGGCATCGTGCTTCTCGGAGTGTTTCTGAGAGTTACGCCGTTCACGTCGGAAAGCGGCATCAGTGATGAAGCGTTGTTCACAGGCGTGGAGAAGGCGATTCGAAAATATTTCGGCAAACGCGGCGAACGGGTTGTTCAGGACAACCTGCAGGCCGTTCGGCGTGGTTACAACGAATTGATGGAAATCTCGAAAGAAGTCATGCTGGCAAACCCCGGCAAGAGTATGAGCAGCGCGGTCTAAAGGAGTAACAACCAATGGAAGAACGAATTGATGTTCCTGTTGAAGAACTCGCCGAAGACATCCGGTTAAACGTCGTCGACGTCGAGGACTTCAACGCGCGTGTTGTCGGCGCCTATAACGACGGCTCGGCGGAAAAGGGCCTCGAAGCCGACGATGCTGTAGCACGCAGCATCATTCCGGCCGCCACGGGCGCGCTTCGTGATTTCAGCTATATTGCGCCCGACATTCCGGAATTCATTACCGAGAATTGCGTCGGCTGTATGGACTGCGTGACCGAGTGCCCGGATACGGCCATCCTTGGAAAGGTTATCGAGCCCGCGATTCTTGAAGAAAGGCTTGCCGGAATTCCCAACGAACAAGAGCGCGCGACGATGGGCGCGCAGTGGGGCATTACCAATAAGTATTTCACGGTTCTCGAAAAGAAGAATCCCGGTAACGGCGGCAAGTTCGGAATCTTCATCGATCCGTCGAAGTGCAAGGGTTGTGCCGAGTGCGTCGATGCATGCGGCGATCACAACGCGCTGAAGATGGTCGCCAAGACTGACGAGAACATGCAGTGGTACAAAAACGCATTCGCCTTCTACCGCAGCGTGCCGGAAACGCCGAAGAAGTTCATCAACGAGAGGGCCCTGGCGGATATGATGCTCGCCGAGCGTTCACTCCTGTACGTGGGCGGCGCCGGATCCTGCATGGGATGCGGCGAAGCTACGGCTCTGCGAATGATGCTGGCTGCAACGGGCTTCGTATACGGAAGAGAAAACATCGGTATTGTGGCTGCAACCGGCTGCAACACCGTTTACACGTCAACGTATCCATACAATCCGTATCAGGTCGCCTGGACCAATTCCCTCTTTGAAAATGCGCCCGCCGTCGCGATGGGCGTGCGCGCGAGGTGGGATTCGCAGAGCTGGCAAAAGAAGCGTCTGTGGATCATCGGCGGCGACGGCGCGATGAACGACATCGGTTTTCAATCGCTGTCGCGAATGCTTGCGTCCGGCATGGATATCAAGGTCATCGTTCTCGACACGCAGGTGTACTCGAACACCGGCGGCCAGACGTCGACCAGCTCGTTCAAGGGCCAGGATGCCAAGATGAGCTTCCACGGAAAGGTGATCCAGGGAAAGAAGGAGAACAGGAAGGAGCTTGCCACCATTTGCATGATGCACAAGGACGTCTACGTCGCGCAAACGACCTGCTCTCACGTCAATCACTTCTACAAGGCCATCATGGAATCCAACGAGTATCCGGGCCCCGCGATTGTCAACGTGTTCACCACATGCCAGCCGGAACACGGCGTGGGCGACAACATGGCCGAACACCAGGCGAAGCTGGCCGCGGATTCGCGCAGCTTCCCGGTCTTCATTTACGATCCGCGGAAAGGCTCGAAGATCAAAGAGCGCCTGAGCCTGGCCGGAAATCCGAATGTGAAAGAAGACTGGTACGTCAATCCCAAGACCGGCGAACCCGTAGACTTCATCACATTCGCCCGTTCCGAAGGCCGTTTTGCCAAGCACTTCGATAAGGAAGGAAATCCGTCCGCGGTTCTGTTGTCCACGAAGCAGGAACGGCTGGAGAACTGGCACATTCTGCAGGAGCTGGCCGGGCTCCGGTAACAAAAGGAAGCCAGAAGCCAAGAAGCCAGAAGCCAGAATGGGATTTCCTATTCTGGCTTCTGGCTTCTTGGCTTCTGGCTTCCTTATGCTCTCCGCGAGGAACTGGAACGAGCGCGCTTCGAAGAGCGGGAACACGTCCAGCGGGCGGTGGCCAGAGAGAACGAAGAGATCCGCCAGCTGCATGAAAGTATCATCGCGCTCCGGGAACAGCTCGAAATTCGGGAGGCCCAATTCGAGGAAAAGCTGCGCAAGGTCGAACTGCAAAACGATCATGAGAAAGCTGAATTGCATCAAACCATAGCGAAACTCCGGCAAAGTTTAGAAGAATTGAATGAAGGCGCTAAAAAAACCGGGGAGCCAGCCTAAGCCTCGTCGCCGAGCCCACCTCGCCGAACTGTTACTCGACGTATCGAACAAAATCGCTCTCGCAGGAAATTTGAGCGAATCCTTCGATGTGCTTGCTCAAATTACAGCCTCGGTCGTCAATGCGGAGCGCGGGTCGATCAAGCGCTTCGATCCCGACATCGACAAGAAAACCAGTTACATGACGAAGACGATTCTCTGCGTCCCGCTCCGCACCTTGAAGGGGGAGATCGTAGGCGTTGCGGAGGTTCTGAACAAGAAGCAAGGCCGATTCACCGAGGAAGATCTCGAATTGCTCGAAGCGGTGGTGGGCCAGGCCGCGATTGCCCTCGAGAGCAAGCGAACCGCGGAAGAACTCGAGCATGACCGGCAGCATCAGCTCGAAGTGCTGAAGATTGTTTCGGAAGCATCGACGGAGATCAAACTCGGTCCGCTGCTCCAAAAGCTCATGGGCACGATTACCAGAATGCTCGATGCGGAACGATCGACGCTTTTTCTCAATGACGAAAGGGACAATGAGCTCTACACCGAAGTCGGTGAAGGGCTGGGCGCGACGCAGATCCGGTTCCCGAATCATGTCGGCATCGCCGGAACGGTATTCCAATCCCTGGAAACCGTCAACATTCCACATGCATATGCCGACCTGCGTTTTAACCCGTCGGTCGATAAACTTACTGGATTTTTCACACGATCGATCCTTTGTGTTCCAGTCATCAATAAACACGGCAAGACTATCGGTGTGACTCAGGTCCTCAACAAGCGCGGAGGATCCTTCACCGGCGATGACGAGGCCCGGCTCAGGGCATTCACATCCCAGATCTCCATCGCCCTGGAAAATGCCAAGCTGTTTGCTGACGTCCAGAACATGAAGAACTACAACGAGAACGTTCTGGAGAGCATGGGAAGCGCCGTCGTCACTTTGAACGAAGAAAGCAGAATCATCACCTGCAACGCCGCGGGCCTGCGAATCCTCAAAGTCTCCCTTGACGACATTCTGAAGCGCAGAGCCGCCGACGTTTTCTCGGGGACCAATAGCTGGCTCGCAGAAAAGATTGAGCGTGTGGCGCAGAAGCAAACTCAGGATCTGACGATGGATGCGGAGTTCGTTTTTGAAGACAAAAAGATCTTCGCCAACGTCACCATTTTGCCGTTGATCAGCACGAACCGGAAAAAACCCGGTTTGCTGATCATGATCGAAGACATCACGAGCGAGAAAAGGCTGAAGTCGACCATGTCGCGTTATATGGATCCGTCCCTGGCCGAGAAACTCCTCGAGGGCGGCGCCGGTATTCTGCGCGGGCAAAGCACCGTCGCGACCGTGTTGTTCTCAGACATACGGAGCTTCACGGCCCTGACCGAAGAGCTGGGACCCCAATCGACTGTCAGTCTGCTGAACGAGTATTTCACGATCATGGTGGACTGTATTCAGCGCGAAGGCGGCATGCTCGACAAGTTCATGGGCGATGCGTTCATGGCGGTGTTTGGAACGCCGATCGCCCACGATGACGACGCAGATCGCGCCGTTCGGGCCGGTACCGCTATGCTCCGCAAGTTGACGGCATACAACATTCGCCGGGCCGCG
>QHXD01000440.1:0-308 GCA_003223895.1 Acidobacteriota bacterium | reverse complement strand
CGGTATCGGAATCAACACGGATACCGTCGTTTCCGGCAATATCGGCCCGCCGCGGCGAATGGACTACACGGTGATCGGCGACGGCGTCAACCTGGCATCGCGCCTGGAGGGCGCGTGCAAACAGTATCGCGCCCGGCTGCTGTTGAGTGAATACACTTTCGGGAAATTGCACGGAACATATCGCAGCCGCGAAATCGACCGGGTTCTGGTGAAAGGAAAGACACAGCCGGTCGGTGTCTTCGAGATCCTGGATTATCACCGCGAAGTATCGTTTCCCAACATCATGGAAGTTCTGAATTTCTTCCGTT
>QHXD01000439.1 GCA_003223895.1 Acidobacteriota bacterium | reverse complement strand
TTTCGACAAGAGCGATATTCGTCCGGATCAGGTACCGAGAGTGGAAGCGGACGCGTCTTGGCTCAAGGAACATCGCGGTCTGAAGTTTAGGATTGAAGGACATTGTGACGAAAGGGGCAGCGAAGAATACAACCTCGCTCTAGGTGACCGGCGCGCCAATCGCGTCAAGGAGTTCCTCATCAACAAGCGCATTGACACCTCCACATTAACACGATCAGTTATGGAGAAGAACGTCCGGTTTGCAGGGAAGCCACGGAAGATTGCTACCAGAGGAACCGGCGAGCCGCATTCGTGCTGATTCCGACAAGTTAAGGTCATCGGGAACTCATGCGAAATGTCCACCACCGGACCGTAAATCGGTCCAGCGGCGCGTGACCAGGCGGGCGAGGCTTATTTCCTGATCCGGCTCAAAACCACCGTTTACACTCACTTTCTCCCTCTGGGAGAGGGCGAGGCTCCCAAGATTTGCAAACCTTGCGCCCTCACCCGGCGCGCTTTTAATTCGTCGCGGCTTCGCCGCTCCCAAGCGCGCCGGCCTCTCCCAGAGGGAGAGGTATCAGAACAGGAGCTTCAGCGCCAACTGGATCTGCCGCGAGGTCGTGGACGTCGCCGTAATCTGGCCGGCCGAATTGCTAACGCTGTAGTTGCCCGCGTTGCCCTGGAAAATGATCGCATTCGGGTACGCGAAATTCGCGTGATTGAAAGCATTGAACACTTCCGCGCGGAACTGCAAATTCATCCCCTCCCGGATGGGGATCCTCTTGAACAACGAGGTGTCGACGTTAAACAGGCCCGGACCGATGAACGAACTTCGTCCCGCGTTGCCGTAGGTGCCGGCGGCCGGCACCGTGAAGGCGCGGGGATCGAACCAGCGGTCCACAGTGCCCGAAATTACCTTCCCCTTAAAGTTCGGATTCAGGTTGGGTATGTCGACGGTAGCTCCGTCGCCGCTGCCGGTATTATTGAAGCCGATCAGAGGCGTAAAGGGAAAGCCGCTCTGAGCGTTGAAGATCCCATTCCATTGCCAGCCCCCAATCAAATGGTTCACCCAGCCGGTGGCGCCACCGCCAAAGCGCTGCCCGTTTCCGAACGGCAACTGATAGCTGAAGTTCGTGTTGAACTGGTGCTCGATGCTGTAGGCGGCCATGCCTTTGTTCATGTTCCGATTGTAGGGACTTAAAAGATTCGGCGGCTCATTCTCGCCCGAAGGCGCCAGGATGGCGGAATTCAGATCCAGCACCTTGCCCCAACTGTAATTCGCTTTGAACGTCAGCCCGCGCGCCGCGCGCTTGAGCACCGACACATTCATCGCATGATAGCTGGCCGTACCCCAGCCAAACCATGCCTGGGTGTAGGACACGTATGGGTTCGGAAGCTGGACGAGGTTCACGCCGTTCACCACGACCGGAGGCCTGGATGGCAAGTAGGTCGTCCCCTGCGGAACAATCGGCGCTTGACCGCCCAGTTGACTCAGTGAGAGCACGCCGCCGCTTCGGCATCCCTGCGGGTTCTGGCACACCTCCATTGGCGAGGTATTGCTATCCATCGTGAGATTGGTGTGGTAGGACTGGCTGCCGACGTAGCCGACCGAAAGCACCAGATCTCTGGCAAGCTGGCGCTCCACCGTCAGGTCCCATATCTGGACAGTGGGCGTGAGCATGTTCGGATCGAAACCGGTGGGCTGATAGATCGAGCAGGGTGCCGATATCCCTGGGCCGCACGTAGGCGGAAGCTGGACACCCTTCTTCAGGGGAAGCAGAGGAAGGAACCCGCCCGCTGCGGTATAGGCCGGAATCAGCGACTCGCGCGCAGAGAACGGTGGATTGGGCTGGACCCGGATGCCGAGGTTATCCATTAGATCATTGTGGATTCCAAAGGCGGCCCGCACTGCCCAGGTTCCTGTGCCTGTCGGATCCCAGGCCAGACCGACCCGCGGCTGCAGCAACAGTTTGGCGTGGTTCTCATCCATGCAGGATTTTGCAATAAGTGGATTCGTCTGGATCACAAAGCCTGGGTCATACCTGTAGTTTGCACACCGGCCCGCCACCTCGCTGAATCCGTTGGTCATCTCGTGCCGTAGCCCCAGGCGCAAGGTGAAATTCGAACGCAGCTTCATGTCATCCTGGACATACCAGGCGCCTTCCGTGGTGCGGAACCCCAGGGTGCTCGGATCCCGCGTCACGATAGCGTTATTCGGCTGATCCCGGAGAAATGCCAAGATGTTCGGATAAGCGACGTTTCCCCCTGATGACAATGCGACTCCTTGTTGGCCTTGTTGCGACTTCTGGTACCAACCTCCCATGCTCCAGGAATGCTTGCCTTTGATGAAGCGCACATCATCGGTGTAGGTAAAGTAATGACGGATGCCTCTCGAAGGGTTGTTGCCGGGCACGCCCGCGACCGCGGACTGAGCGGCCGCGCCGATACCACCGCCAATCACAAGCGTACCGGGATTACCTCCCTCCAGAAACACGATGTCCGCCGGCATCGGTATTGCGGGTTGGTTAACCAGCGTTCCGAACGTCCCCGCGTAGCCGAGGGTAGCGACATTCACCAGAGTGGGGGAAAAAACATGCGTTTCTTTCAAGCTGAGGGTTTGGGCGTGCAGTACGGACAGACTGACAAAATTCGGATCGCCCCCTCCGCCTCCTCCCCACGGGACGCTCCTGTTGCCATAGTCCATCGTCAGGTTTCCCGAGAACGAATCCTTGCTGGAGATGATGTAGTCATAGCGCGCGAGGCCAAAATTTTCGGGGAGGGTCTCTACCGGATTCGCGTAGGCGATGGCACTTCCGTCGGGACGGTCGGGGGTACTGGGCTCGGGCCAAAAGTATTTGCCATACTTGAGCATTCCGGTCTTCAGACCGGGCACCGGCGTACCCGCCGGCAAACCCAAGGAATTACCGGGCCACAACAGCCCTTGGCGGGCGAACGTGCCCGGCACAATCGAGGTGCTCGAACGCGATAACGAATGGCTAAACCTTTCATAGGTTCCGAACAGGAACATCTTGTCCTTCTTGATCGGGCCTCCCAGAGATCCTCCAAATTGGTTGCGTCTGTACGGAGGAGCGCCATTGGTTTGATCGAAAAAGTTGCGGGCGTCCAGCGCGTTATTGCGCAGGTACTCAAAGGCGCTCCCGTGGAGTTGGTTGGTTCCCGAGGAGGTCACAATGCTGATTTGTCCTCCGGCCCGTTTCCCATACTCAGCGCCGTAGGTGTCCGAGAGGACGTTGAATTCCCGCACCCCTTCCACGCCAAGTAATTGCCGGCTCGCTCCGTTTGGCGTAATGAACTGCCCGGTTGCGGACCCGCCAACCCAGTCGACCCCGTTGATGGTATACCGGTTGGTTTCCGGCCGCTTCCCTGCGAGTGAGAACATGTTCCAGGCGCCGCCGTCGAGCGTATTCGAAGTGGCATTCGAAACACCCACGTTAAGCAAGATTAGGTTATCGAAACTGCGCCCGTTCAGCGGCAGCTCCCTAATCTGTTGCTCGGTGATCACTCCCGAGGTGGAGGCCGTTGTTGTGTTCACCAGCGGAACCTCCTCGTTCACGGTTACTTGCTCGACCGGGGCTCCGACTTCCAGCGTCAGATCCACCACGGCTTCCTGCCCGACCACGAGATTGATGCCGCTCCGGACCACCTGCTTGAAGCCCGGTATCATTGTGGTGATCTCATATGCGCCCACCGGAAGCAACCGCACATCGTAGGCGCCTTGCTCGCTGCTCACGACGGTCCGAGTCAGGCCACTCTCGGTATGCTTGACCGTGATACTCACTCCAGGCACCAGCGCCCCCGAGGCATCTTTCACGGTCCCCAAAATGGTTGCCGTGGAAGTCTGAGCAAAACTCGGGCCGGTTCCCAATGCGATCAACGCAACAATCACTGTTACGAATCTTGCAAACGCATGCTGACTGATACCCATCCTCCTGAACATGATCTGCTCCTTTCGAATTCGATTTCTCTCTCTATCCGAAAATCAAATATGGCAGGCGTCTAGGCCTTGGCTCCAGGCTCGTCCTGGCCGGTCTACTGCTTATAAAAGGCGTCGCGCCAAGGGTCGGAATGAACACGAAGTGGACAAAAATCTGGTTGAACGGCATATTCGATATCCGAACTTGTTTCGCTTTTCTCTTGCGTGGTTTTATAGGTGGTAAAAGGGTTCCCGTATATCCGGTTTAGGGGGTATTTCTGGCGGAAATTCGGGGTAAGAACGAGCAGCTTTATGCCCTAGAGGCTGCGGAAATACCTTGCGTGCTTCAACCTGGTTCTCCCTTCACAGGAAAACCAGGTTGAAACTAATGCCACACTTGACAAGGTCACTCCATATCAGAAGAGCAGCTTCAGTGCGAACTGGATCTGTCGCGAGTAGTTGGCCGTCGACGTAATCTGGCCGGCCGAACCGCTACAGGGAGGCTGATCTAGTTGTGCACACGACGCCAAGTTCGAGCTGTTGCCCTGGAAAACCACCTGATTCGGGAGCCCGAAATTGGTGTGATTGAAAACATTGAATGCTTCCGCCCGGAACTGCAGGGTCACGCTCTCACGGATAGGGATCCGCTTGAACACGGACGTATCGACGTTGAACAGGGCTG
>QHXD01000438.1 GCA_003223895.1 Acidobacteriota bacterium | reverse complement strand
CTGGCCCGCTGTCTTCCACCTGGCGGGCCTCGACAGTTTCACAGTGCCAATGGCTTTCAATTCATCGAGCAGCGGGAACTCGGCCGCATCCTGGTGTTGCTGGGGGGCGGCGATCGCAACTGGCGAGTGATATCTACGGATGGGCGGCCCGTGGGTCAGGCTGCGGAAGCGGTTCTGAGCTATTACGGTACATCCGTCGGCCACTGGGAAAAGGATACACTGGTGGTTGACTCGGTCGGCTTCAACGAGAGATTCTGGATGACGAGTGGGGGGCTTCCCCACACCGAAGCGCTTCATCTGACGGAACGCTTCTCGAGACCGGATTTGAATACGTTGAAGTACGAAGTGACGGTGGACGACCCGCGGACGTACACAAGGACCTGGACCGGAGGCTGGATCGTCCAGTGGGTTCCGGACAAAGAGATCGAGGAATACTTCTGCGAGGAAAATGCGGAATCAACACTTATCCGCTAGGAGAATGAAGATGAGAATTGGCACATTCGCTGCAATCAGTCTGCTCCTTCTAATTGTAGTACCGGCATTCGCGCACCACTCTTTTGACGCGGAGTACGATTCGAACAAGCCGACGACGATCACCGGAGTGGTCACCAAGCTGGACTGGATTAATCCACACGCTTATGTGTTCATCGACACCAAGGACGAAAGTGGCGCCGTCAGAAGTTTCAGGATTGAAATGGGTCCCCCGTACGCTCTCGTCAGAGGCGGCTGGAAGCGGGATACCGTCAAGATTGGGGACAAGGTAACCGTTACCGGAGCTGCTATCGCTAAAGACGGAAGCAATGCTGCAGGATCCATGCAGACAACGTCAATGACCCTCGCTACCGGCCAGAAACTGGTTATGAGGTGATTGTCTTGCTCAAGCCTCTTGTCAAAGTAGCGTCTGCATCGGCCCTCTTGTTCTTTGCGGCGCTTCCTTCGCTCGCGCAAGGGCGGGGTGCGCGGGGCCAGGCATCCGCCGCCGACAATCAGCCCGTAGAGCCGGCTCCACGCTCGCCCGATGGAAGAGTGAACCTGGGGTCAACGCCCGACAAAAAGGGATATTGGGAAGTCCGGCCCGGCCTCGGTGGTTTTCCGCGCGCCGCCGATATACCCCTCCAACCGTGGGCAAGGGCGCTGTACCAGTATCGAAACTCGAGGACTGACCTGTATCCCCCGCTCGTAGGTTGCAAGGCGGGCGGCGGACCGGCTTTCTTTAACGCACCCGGCTTTGAGATTGTGGACGTGCCCGAGCTCAAGAGTATCTTCATACTCAACATCGCCGGGCCGCATTCCTGGCGCGTCGTTTACATGGACGGTCGTCCGCATCCTACAGGGGATGATCTGCGCCCGACCTATCTGGGCCACTCCATTGGCCGGTGGGAAGGTGACACGCTGGTGATCGACTCCATAGGCTTCAACGAGAAACAGTGGCTTAACGGAGCGTACCCCAGTACCGAACAGCTGCATCTCACCGAGCGCATCTCTCGTCCCAGCCTGAGATCACTTGTTTACGAAGTGACCGTTGACGATCCGGGGGCATACACGAAACCCTGGTCCGGCCGCTGGACCATTACGGAGAAGACAGCCTCATCGTGGATGGCTGGTGGTGAAATCTTCGAGTACATTTGCCAGGACGACGGGAAGTGAGTTGACCTCCCCTTTTTGAACGCGGGCTAAAGCCCGCGACTACATTTACGGAATGCCTGTTCCCAATGTAGTCGCAGGCTTTAGCCCGCGTTCTTTCTCCCAGGCGGATTCTCATTAACGTTTGGGTGCCCGTAAGGTCTATAGTCGTCGAGGAAGCAACTCATGAGAAAGTCCTTACTGCTCGCGTTCGTTGGATTCGTTTTAACCCTGGGTGTATTTCTCAAGAAGTCGTCGTCCGATGTGCCGCGACAGGAGTCGGAGTTCGTTTACGCGCGGATTCGCTATCACATGACGTCCGATGCCTGGAGAGTGCGTGAGGTTCCCTGGCATCACGATTATCCCTACGGCGATAGAACATTTCCTACAGTGCTTGGTGAAGTCACGAACATCAAAACCAGTCCCACGTCATACAAGATCGTCGATATCGATAGCCCCGAGTTGTTTGATTATCCCTTCGCCTACCTTTGCGAACCGGGATACCTGGAATTGAACCAGAAGGACACCAAAAATTTGCGTGAATATCTGGACCGTGGCGGATTCATCATGGTCGACGATTTTCGCACCGCCGATTTTTCGCCTCAAGCCGGAGGGGCGGAGGATGATATCGCCAGTTTTCGCAGACAAATGAAGAAGGTCTATCCGGACCGCGATTTCGTTCGCCTCGATGTGTCAGATCCCATCTTTAATTCCTTCTACAAAATCACCTCGCTCGACATGGTGCCTCCCTATGTTTTTCCCGGTCAGCGTCCGGTGGAGTTCCTCGGTCTACGCGACACCCACGGAAATCTCGAAATGGTTCTGAACAACAACAACGACATCAGCGAATTCTGGGAATGGCTGGACGAGGGAGAAAAATCGATGCACGATGCTGCCACAGCCTTCCACTTTGGTATCAATGACGTCATGTATGCGATGACGCATTAAGAAATGGAAACACACACAGCGCTCAGCCATCTTGAGTGCAGTCGAACGGGTGAGAGGTTCGAGGCTGGAAAAGTCCACAACTTAAGCACAGCGGGTTGGCCGCTGCTGGTTCGGTACGACATCGAGGAGCTCAGGCGACGGTGGGATCGCGATTCGCTGGCGAACGCGCCGTCGTCCATGTGGAGATACGCTCCGTTGCTGCCGGTTCGCCTCACAAACCACATCGTCTCCCTGCAAGAGGGCCTGACTCCTTTACACAGGCTCGCGCGCCTTGGCGAGCGGCTCGAGTGCGATGACCTCTGGCTCAAAGATGAAGGCGTCAATCCTACAGGAACTTTCAAAGCCCGGGGGATTTCCTGCGCGATCTCGATGTGTCGCGAGCTCGGTATCGGAAAGGTGGCGATTCCCACTGCAGGAAATGCGGGAGGAGCACTTGCGGCTTATGCTGCCGCGGCAGGCATTGATGCATACGTATTCATGCCTCGGGACGTCCCTCAGGCGAATTTCCTTGAAGCCAAAGCGTTCGGCGCCAAAGTTACTCTCGTCGATGGCCTGATCAGCGACTGTGCCAAAAAAGTCGCCGATGGCAAAATGACTGAGAGCTGGTTCGACATGTCGACCCTGAAAGAGCCATACCGCATCGAGGGCAAGAAGACCATGGGCCTCGAGGCGGCGGAGCAGTTCGATTGGAACCTGCCCGACGTCATCTTCTATCCAACCGGCGGCGGCGTGGGACTGATTGGAATGTGGAAGGCGTTCGCCGAGCTCGAACAACTCGGGTGGATCGGATCCAAACGTCCGAAGATGATCGCGGTGCAGGCTGAAGGCTGTCCGCCAATCGTGCAGGCCTTTGAGCGGAACGCGGAATTCAGCGAATTCTGGCACGGCGCAGCCACGCTCGCCAGCGGTCTGCGCGTCCCGAAGGCTATGGGCGACTTTCTGGTCCTTCAGGCAGTGCGGGAAAGCGGCGGCACTGCAGTATCAGTGTCGGATTCCCAAATGATGAAAGCCGCCGAAGAACTCGCCGCCCACGAAGGACTGTTCATCGCTCCTGAAGGTGGCGCGTGTATGGCCGCGCTGAAGAAGCTCAGACAGTCCGGATTCCTCAGCAAGCGCGACCGCATTCTCATCTACAACACGGGCTCCGGCTACAAGTATCTCGAGACCTGGGCCGGGTATTACGGCTCGTCATCCAGCACTCACTAAACGCGAGTCGCTTCTCGCCGCCTGCCGATAATTTTTCCAAAGACGCGCAACGTCAAGAAGCGATGCCGGCACTCCCGGCATCGATAAGGTGCGAGAAATGGCAGCAGCGGCCAATCCAGTAGCCGCCGCTGCGACGGGCGCACATGATGTGAGCCGCACTTCGGACACGAGAAAGTTGTTTGCATTTTCTTCATGCAGCCACGTGATCGCTTGATTCCTGCAGCAATCCCGAAAGGGAAAAAGCATTCGGGGTTCCAAGGATCGTGGCTGTCAGCCTCCTGCTTGAAGCATCGTGAGATAACAAAACTACAGCCTGCTGAGGTCGGGCCCTCCGAGGCCCGTCAGCGTCCAGCCTTTCCCAGGCAGGGGAAATCTTCCACATATATAGATTTGAGGCAATGGGATTTTCCCGGCACGTTCGATGTTTCACGGACTGGGAAAAGGACCTAGACAAGAAAAGAAATCAGCGCAAGCATAGCGTGGAAATAGGTTTACAGTTGGGGGCGCCCCGGGTATGTTAAGGTCACTCTCTCGTCCGGATCAACGCCTTATCAAAACATGAGCGGCTGCAAATGCAAGCCCGATAGGGCGAAGCCAGGAAGAAAGGAAGGGAACCATGTCGCGAACAATAAGCCGAATGGCGCTGGCGTCAGCGTTGCTCGTCGCCGGCTTCCTGTGGATGACAGTGAGTGTCTCGGGCCAGACCGCAGGCCAACCCAGCACGAAGAACGGCGAATGGCCGTACTACACTGCCGACGTCAAGGGCACGAGATACTCGCCACTGGATCAGATCAACGCATCAAACTTTAACAAGCTGGAGGTTGCCTGGCGCTTCAAGACCGACAACCTGGGCCCCTTTCCCGAATACAAGTTGGAGGGGACGCCGCTCATGGTCAAGGGTGTGTTGTACACGACCGGCGGCACCCGGCGGTCCGTTATCGCCCTCGACGGCAAAACGGGAGAGCTGATTTGGTCGCACAGCCTCCGCGAAGGCAAGCGAGCCGCGAACGCTCCGCGTCAGCTTTCGGGCCGTGGCGTGGGGTACTGGACCGACGGAAGAGGTGACGAGCGCGTGCTCTATGTCACGACAGGTTATCGGCTGGTGGCGCTCAATGCCAAGACCGGCGCCGTCATCAACTCGTTCGGCAAGGACGGAATCGTCGACCTGAAAGTTGGCGTGGTGAAAGGGGTCAACGAGCAGATCGATTTGGAAACCGGTGAGATCGGTGTCCATTCAACGCCGATCGTGGTGAAAGACATCGTGATCGTGGGCTCTTCCATGAAAGAGGGCGCGACCGTGCCGACGCACAACAACACCAAGGGGCTGGTGCGCGCTTTCGACGTGCGGACGGGCAAACAGCTTTGGAGATTCAACACAATTCCCGGACCCGGCGAGTTCGGCAACGACACGTGGGAAAACGGCTCGTGGGCTACCAATGGCAACACTGGTGTCTGGACCCAGATCACAGTCGACGAAGAACTCGGTTTGGTCTACCTTCCCGTGGAGACGCCCACATCCGATTACTACGGCGGGCACAGGCCGGGAAACAATCTTTTTGCCGAGAGCCTCGTCTGTGTCGATCTCAAAACCGGTCAGCGGAAATGGTTTTACCAGATAGTGCATCATCCCATCTGGAATTTTGACAATTCCTCTGCGCCGATTCTCGCTGACATCAATGTCGACGGCCGGATGATCAAAGCCGTGGCGCTACCGCACAAAGTAGGTTGGCTGTACGTCTTCGATCGCGTGACCGGCCAGCCCGTGTGGCCGATCGTGGAGCGGCCAGTGCCGCAGTCTGACGTGCCGGGTGAAAAGACCTCGCCGACGCAGCCGCACCCGACCAAGCCGCCGGCCTATTCCCGCCAATTTCTCAAGCCGGAAGACATTATAGACTTCACGCCCGCTCTGCGGGAGCAGGCCCTCCAGGTTCTCGAGAAATACAAGATCGGGACGTCACCTTTCACGCCGCCAATATTGGGGAATATCAACGGCATGCTTGGTGCGATAGGAGCGGGGACCGCTACGAACTGGCCCGGATCAGCGTATGACCCCGAGACCCACACGGTCTTTGCGCAAGCGGGGAACGTCGTGAGTGCGAGATCGCTTGTGGCACCACCCCAGACATTTTCAGACATCCGGTATGTGGAGGGACTGGGCGGCGTACCATTTCAGGTTGTCCTGGGACCGGGCGACTGCTGCGCCGCTGACGGGAGCCGGACTCAAAGACCCGAAAACGCGCCCCCGCCGCCTCAGACCGCGGCTGGTCCTCCTGCAGGCGCGCGTGCCGGAACCGGCTTGAATGTCCAGGGGCTGCCCATCGTAAAACCGCCGTATGGCGTCCTCTCGGCAATCAATCTCGACCGGGGCGAGATCATGTGGCAGGTCCCGCATGGCGACACGCCGGATGCGGTTCGCAACCACCCGGCTCTGAGGGGAATCAACATTCCAAAAACCGGTCAGCACGGTACTTCAGGCGTCGGACTGATGGTCACAAAAACACTGGCCATCATGGGTGATCCCCAGATCACCACGCCGCCCGGAAGGCCGCGCGGCGCGATGCTTCGAGCATACGACAAGAAGACCGGACAGGAAGTCGGTGCCCTGTTGATGCCGGCGTCCCAAAGCGGATCGCCAATGACGTACATGGTCGACGGCAAACAGTACATCGTTGTGGCCATCAGCGGCGGGCCCTATTCGGGCGAATACGTCGCATATAGTCTGCCTCAGTAGCGAACGTCAAAGAAAAATGGGGTCGTTAACTGTAGCGGCGGTCTATGACCGCCGGCGGTCATAGACCGCCGCTACAGTTAACGACCCCATTTTCCTTTGACACTGATACATGGCCCCTGATAGTTTTCGTCCGCCCTATTTCATCCAACAAAGTCTCGCGATATAAGACCACTTCACGGGGAGGTCCACAATGCGGTCATCTGCCGCCGCTTTGCTTTTGGCGATCCTTTTCGTCGTCCCGCTTGGCGCGCAGGCGCCCTCTGGTGAGATCAGCGGCGTTGTCAGCGATCCCACTGCGGCGGTAGTGCCCGGGGTGACGATCACGCTCATCAATCCATCCACGAATGCGACGAGATCCGTGCCCACGAATGAAGCGGGTTTGTACGTCATTCGGGCTCTTCCGCCGGGCGTATACAACTTGAAGGCGGAGTTAGCCGGATTCCGGACGGTCGAGCGCAGGAACATCGAGGTTCAGGTTGGCAGCTCGAACCGGATCGACGTGACTCTGGAGATCGGCGAAGTGAACAGCATCGTCGAGGTCTCGGGAGGAGCGCCGGTGCTGCAAACCGAAACTGCATCCATTGGGACAGTCATCGAGAACCGGCGGATCGTGGAATTACCACTCAACGGCCGCAACTATCTTCAACTGGCATCGCTCATTCCGGGCGCGACAACCAATGGACCGTCTTCCAGCCAGGGAAAGCAACGCATGGGTGGCCAGCGTAACAGCTTCGCCTTGAACGTCAGTGGCCAGCGAATCCACTTCAATCACTACGCGCTGGATGGAGTCGAGAATACGGATCTGAACTTCAACAGCTACATGCTGCTGCCATCCATTGATGCCCTGCAGGAATTCAAAGTCGAGTCCGGTCTGTTCGACGCCGAGTACGGCCGCGCCATCGCGCAAATCAACGCTTCGACTCGCTCCGGAACAAACGAGCTGCACGGAACTGTTTTCGAGTTCATACGGAATTCAGCGCTCGATGCCAAGAACT
>QHXD01000437.1 GCA_003223895.1 Acidobacteriota bacterium | reverse complement strand
TCACACCTGTTCGGTTGCCGATGTTCACCGAAACATTGGCGCTAGTAAGTAGATTTGCAGTGCCGCTCAACTCGCTGCCGCCACTGATTCGCAATTCGTACGCGGCCGCACTACCCGTTCCGACCTTAACCTCAATCCGGTACCACTGACCCGTGTTGAGGACCGTGCTGCCGGTACCGATCGATGCGCCCGTCGAATCCAACACCTCCAGCGTTCCGCTTGTAGTAAGACGGACGGCGAGTTTTTCGGCTCCGAGGAAGCGAATGGAGTTAACAACCCGGACCGGGTTATTCGTCGGCACGCGGGCGACATTCAAATAGAAGCGGATATAAGCAGTATTAACATTGTAGGTTACCTTGTCTGCAGTAGAAGCAGACACCCCGGCCACCTCAACCCAGCCCGTCCCGGAACTTCCGCCACCGGCATATTTGAACGCATATTTCCCAGTCCGCTTTGTCGCTGATTGAATGCTGGCAAACGTTGTCCCGACGGTGGTCCACTCGTCTTGAGACGTTAATATCGTTCCCATCTCGAATCCCGTAAAGTTGAGGACCGATCTCGGAGGAGCGAAAGTTGTAGCGGACGCTTCATTTGAATAAGCCGAGTCGCCGCCAGCTCCATACGAACGCACACGGTAGTAGTAGGTCGTCGAGCTGCTCAAGCCGGTATCGGGATAGCTCGTGACATTGGCGCCCACGATCGCGACCTGCGACCAGGTTCCGCCCGCTCCCGTCTTACGTTCGACCTTGAACCCGTTTTCATTGTTACTGTTGTCCGTCCAGGACAAATTGATCTGCGAAGTGGATATCGGGCTTGCAGTCAAATTGCTGGGTGCAGCGGGAGTTGATGTCGACGTCGTGAACGAAATGCTGCCGCTTGGCGACGAATGATTACCTGCACCGTCGAACGCGACGACGGTGTACGTGTAGCTCGTGTCGGGTTGAAGAGCGGAGTCGGTAAAGCTTGTCCCCGTGACAGCCGCCACAGGCAGGTTACCGCGATATACTTTGTATCCGGCCAGGCCCGATCCACCGGTCTCTGTAGAAGCCCCCCACTGTAAGGTTACAGAGGTGAGCGTCAGGTTGGAGTAGTTCAGTCCCGCCGGCACGCTTGGCGCAGTCTGATCTGAAGGTAGGGGAGTGGCGATGGCGATCAGGCGGCCCGTGTCGTCGGTGATGTAATCCTTCTTAAAGTAAATGGATTGGGGGGACGCGGCCGTGGCAGCGAGTATCGTCACTAGAATGGCGGCAATCAGAGCCGCATGATTCCATTGGGAACGCATGATGCACCTCTGCCTCTACTCAATGCGCGCAAAGTTGTTGAAAACTCTGAACGCGATCGGTCGTTTTTTGATTCTTTCGAGCTTTTAAATAAGATGCGCGATCAAGGCTAACTGACCGGGAACCGGCGCTGGATTGGCGCCGAAGGTTTCGTCCCGCCCGCCATGAACCGATTCAAGAGCCGCACCGCACTTCCTGCTTGGCCTAAACGCCATAGCAATTTTCGGACCAGGAGCTTTTTCAGCGAGTTGCTGTGGAACGCGGGGACCGTTGAAGGAGAAACTCCCTTGTTTGTGCCGGCGGATGTGAGAAAGAACTACCGGTTTGAGGCGACAGGCCGCGCGCCCCAGTGCCCTTGCGATCTCGATCCAGATATGATCGACCACCACGAGACGAACAGAACGCAGACCATCTGCAGTAGCATCACTACCTCAAGAAACTCTCACCAAAACATTTCCAGCACCCACGGCCGCATACTCCTGGCTAATCAATGGGTTGCGCGAGCTGAGCTATTTCTTTGTCAACGCTCATGCGTTGACTATACTGCCGCGTCCCGAGCGTGCCTTGGCCGGAGGGGAAATGCCAACAACATTTCGGAAAACGTTATGTCTCGCCGTGCTGTTGTACTTGATCTGGATTCCGCCGATCTGGGCCCTGCAGAGCGAAACGCGGGGTGTGCCATGGGTTGGCGATAATGGTCTGCCGGAATCCGTCCGCGACATCATGGCCCGCGGCGATGTTGCGGAAAGCGAGAGACCTCCGAGGCTGCGAACGGATCGGCGGGGACACCACGATCGCAGTAACCTTCCGGAAAATCCCAGCGCGCCCAAAGTCTCGAAATGGCCATCTGCTGGTCTTCCTGGTCTCAAAGACGATCTGATGGACGTCGAGGAAGCCAAGACTGACGCCACTGCGCCTTCGGCCCCTCAAACCCTCGGTACGAACGTTATCGCAGCGACGATCAGCACCTCCGGATTCATTCCTCCCGACAGCATGGGTGCGGTTGGCCCAACACAGATTGTCGTGCCGGTCAACGGCAGGATTCGCACCCTTACCAAAGCCGGGGCTCTGGACGGCATCAGCGATACGACTACGGACAATTTCTTCACTTCGGTTCGCAATGCGTCCTCAACCTCGGATCCACGCGTCGTTTTCGACCGTTTATCCCAGCGCTGGTTCATCGTGATGATTAACACGGCAACGCCAAATCGTGTTCTGGTCGCCGTCAGCAGCGGCGCGACTATCACCGGAATGGGCAGTTTTACATTCTTTCAATTCCGGCACGACCTTGTCGGCCCAACACCGAATGCCGATACGGGCGGCTTCGCAGATCAACCGTCGCTTGGCGTAGACAATAATGCGCTGTATGTCGGCGTCAACGTCTTCAATGCCGCTGGGACGGTTTTCCTGGGCTCGACAGGGTTTGTAATCAATAAGGCGAACCTCATGGGAGGAAGTCTTGTGGTGACGCCATTCCGGCAACTGTCGACCGGTTCAATTGGCGGTCCCTTTGCGCCGCTCGGAGTGACGAACATGAATCCGAGTGCGACGGAGGGTTATTTCATCGGAGTTGATAGTCGCGTGTTCAGCACGTTGCAGATTCGCCGCGTATCCAATCCAGGCGGAACCCCATCGATTTCCTCAAACATCACGCTCACGGTACCTGCAACCACACTTCCGAGAACTGTGCCCGCGCAAGGAAGCTCGCCGCTGCCGCTTGACGGAAACGATGACCGCCTGGGCGACGCCCAGATCACTAATGGAAGCCTCTGGACCGCCCACGGCATACAGGTGAACAGCTCGGGTGTTGCCAGCTCGACCGGTGGCCGTAATGGCGTGCGCTTTTACGAAATCATCAATCTGACGACAACGCCATCGCTTCGGCAGTCGGGAACCTTGTTCGATCCAGCGGCGTCCGACCCCTTGTTCTTCTGGATGGGCAGCATCGCGACGTCGGGGCAGGGACATACGGCACTGGGGGCCAGTTTCGCCGCTGCTGCGCCATTCAATGGCGGCACGATCAACGGCTATGCTGGAGTGGCGTTCAACGGCCGTCTCGCGGGCGGTGCCCTTGGGACGTTGAATCCGACCACCAATCTCAACCCGGGTGGTGGGACGTACAATGTAGAGACGAGTTCGTCAAGAGGCCGTCAGCGATGGGGTGACTACTCCAACGTTGTGGTAGATCCTACGGATAACATGACGATGTGGTCGTTCCAGGAAATGGCCGACACGACGAACTCGTGGGGCGTCCTCGTCACTCAGCTCAAAGCGCCGCCGCCCGCCACACCTTCGAGTGCATCGCCTCCGTCTGCAGCCAGAGCTGCAACGTTGAGCGTGACAATTACCGGCACATCCAGCTCCGGTTCCGGTTTTTTTGATCCGGGCTCCGCTTTTCCAAACCGCATTGCAGCGGCAGTCGATGGAGGCGGGGTTACCGTAAATAGTGTCACATATACCAATCCTACAAGTATCACTCTCAATTTGACCGTCGACAGCGGTGCGGCGACGGGCAGCCGGACCGTTACTGTCAGCAATCCCGACGGGCAGTTCGCAACGAGCGCATCAGGTATTTTTACAATTACCGGTGCAATCCTGACGCTGTCACCATCGACACTTCCGAACGGATCCGTTGGTGCCTCGTACAACCAGAACATCACTGCATCTGGAGGCATCGGGCCTTACACGTTCAGCATCGCGGCGGGTGCCTTGCCCACAGGGCTAATCCTCAATGGGTCAACCGGCGCCATTACTGGCACGCCCTCGAACCCGGGCACTGCGAACTTCACGGTTGGCGCTGTCGATTCTCTGGGAAATACCGGCAGTCAACCGTATGTCGTGAAAATTGCAGGTGTCGTCTCCGATAATGTTTCTCTGCCCGTGATCAGCACCAGCTACGATCCAACGCCTTCACCTGGATTTGCCGGCCGCTTCACGATCAACACCACTCTGACCAACAACGGCCCCGGCTTGAGTCCCCCCTTCTTCTTCAAAATAACGACTCTCAGCAAGAACGGGACAGATCAAAA
>QHXD01000415.1:6398-6793 GCA_003223895.1 Acidobacteriota bacterium | reverse complement strand
TCGTCTTCAATCACACACTCCGCCCGGTTCCTACATTCCTTGCGGCATTTTTCGGCAGTTCATGCGGAATTACGTTCAGCTACTTGCTGGGACGAATCCTGGACACCTACGTGATTGTGAAATATGGACGCGTGCTTCATATAACTCACGAAAGAATAGACCATGTTCATGCGTGGTTCGAGCGGCGGGGCCGGTGGGTACTGACTATCGGCTACTTCGTGCCTGGAGTGCGCCATCTGACGGGGTATGTCGCCGGAGTTTCGAAACTGCGTCTGACCAGCTTCATGCTGTTTGCATACAGCGGCGCCTTTTGCTGGGCTGCAACCTTTATTTCTCTCGGTTACTTTCTCGGTGAACAATGGCGTTCGATGGAAACCTTTTACGAAGGAAGACTG
>QHXD01000415.1:490-6362 GCA_003223895.1 Acidobacteriota bacterium | reverse complement strand
CCTCATTGCGCGGGATCTTCGGAGTTACCGATGAATCGTTATGCGGAAATGAAATATCCGGCGAGCTGGTAGCCGATGAGAATGAAACCGCCCGCCATTAATGCAGTGTTGGTTACAAAAGCGTGGCGAAGAAACCCACCTCGAGTGCGCCAGTAGCTCAAACCGATGAGAACTGCCGTGAGGGCAAGGCCCTGTCCGATTTCGACACCCACATTAAAACTCACGATGTTCGTTACCAGGCCATTCTGGGCCAGCGCGAATTCCTGGAGCTTGGTAGCCAATCCAAATCCATGGAACAAGCCAAAAATCAGGACGGCAAGCCGGGTATTCGGTTGAAACCCAAGGAAACGCTGGAAGCCACCCATGTTGTCGAATGCCTTATATGCGACCGACAGGCCGATGATGGCATCGATGATGTAGGAGTTCGCATGCACTCCGCCCAGCACACCCAGGAGCAGGGTGATGCTGTGACCGACAGTGAAGAGGCTCACGTACTGAACCACATCCTTCAGCCTGTAGAGGAAGAAGATCACTCCGACCAGAAACATCAGATGGTCATACCCTGTAACCATGTGCTTTGCACCGAGATACAGGAATGGGCCGATCGCAGATCCCTGATTCGCCTGCACGAATTTGGCGTCGCCCTTCGATACGCCGTGGGCGCCAAGCATCGCAGGCAGGAGCAACATCAGAACAATGCAGGCGCTAATGGCCTTCGACATAGGGTCGCCATCTTACCTTAAGACTTTCATATTTGTCAGATTACTTCGTCCTTCCGACAGGAATGTAAGGATCGAGTCTGGTTTCACGACGCGAGCATCACTCGCAAATTCAGGCTGTGTCTGCCTTTCCGCGGATTACCTCCGATTGGTATCAATTTTGCAATTGTCCGGCTGTTCCATGAGCGGCTGCGAATGCAAGCCCGATAGGGCGCAGCCATCATTAAAAGGAAGCCTCCTGTGATTGCCGCGAGTGGCTCATGAGCGGCTGCGAATGCAAGCCCGATAGGGCGCAGCCATCAAGAAACGGTTATGTGGCCCCCCACCTCCTCATAGCCTGGTCACTCGCGGCCCCTTCTCAGGATGGCTATGAACAGAAATGTCTCCACGATGAGCAAGAATGTCAATTTTGTAGGTGATCCTCTGCTCCACCGCATCAGCGGGATCGTCAGTTCGGCCATGACGCTGAAGGAAATGCTCGACGAGCTGATCGGGCTTGTTCTCGGCGTCACAAACTGCGACGCATGTCTGGTTTATCTGCTCGAAGAGGCGGCCGGCGAAATCGTCCTGTGCGCCTCGCAACTTCCTCACGCGGGTGAGATCGGTAACATCCGGTTGAAGATCGGAGAAGGTGTGACCGGCTGGGTCGCGCAGCATCGGTCTCCGGTCGCCCTGACATCCCACGCCGCAGCGGATCCGCGATTCAAGGCGTTCACTTCACTTCCGGAAGACACGTATGAAGCTTTCCTCTCGGTGCCTCTGATCAGCGGAGGCGGTGTAATTGGCGTTATCAATATCCACCACAAACGCCCTCACGGTGGTGCGATATCGAAAGCCAGTCTGCTCGAGCAAAACGCGAAGCTCATGGCCGAAACGCTGGAGATGAAACGCCTGCTCGGAGCTCGAAAGGTTATTGAACGTGCCAAGGGCATCCTCCAGCGCTGGCACGGAATGACCGAAGAAGAAGCTTATATGGACCTGCGCAGTCAAAGCCGGCGGTTGCGCCGGCCAATGCAGGAACTCGCGGACGCGATCATCCTCGCCGATGAACTGCATCGGAAATCGGAAAGAAAGGCGCAAGGATGACCGTCCTTTTCGAAGACGTCATTCAACCCGGAGCAACATGGTCGCACGTCCTGAAGCGCGGCACGGCGATTCGGATGACTGACATCGAAGGAGGGGCCAACGCGGGGGGTATTTTCTACAACTGGGAAAGCCCCACAGAACGGTACAACATGCCGGACACGCTCAAGGCCCAGCATATCGCCCATCTCACTCGAGGCCACGTTCTCTACTCGGATATGGGCCGGATCCTGTGTTCGATTACAGAAGATACGGCCGGTTGGCACGATCCGTTGGGCGGCTGCTCGAACGCGGCTATGGCGGCGGCAAAGTACGGCGAGGCCCGCTACCAGGAACATCGCAACGAGTGCATCAAGAACCCATACGACGGTTTCGTGGTTGAACTTGCGAAGTACGGTTTGAGCGCCAGAGACATGGCGGCACCCGTGAATTTCTTCAGCAAGGTCGTTGTGGACAAGGACGGGAACATGCAGTTCGTCACCAATCATTCCAGGACCGGCACGATGATCGAACTGCGCGCTGAAATGAATGTGCTCGTTATTCTGAACACCTGCCAGCACCCGATGGACCCGAAGCCCAGGTACGATCCAAAGCCGGTGAGTATCGTCGTACGTAAAGTACCGGCACCGGCATCCGATGACCTGTGCCGTTTGTCGCGCCCTGAAAACACCCGTGGCTTCGTTCTCACGGAGCGCTATTTCGCATGAAGTACGATTCGATCATTCCCGCCGGAGAACCCTGGATTTGCGAAATCCTGGGGGGACAGTATTTGCGAATTGTGGACGTCGAGGGCAACCAGGCGGCCGACACTCTCTTTTACAACGCGCACGATTACGAAGATCGCTACTCGGCGCAGGACACGATCCGCTCGCAGGCCAACATCTATCTCACGACAGGAACAAGGCTGATGTCGTCCAAAGGCAACGTCCTGCTCACTATCGTTGCCGATACCTGCGGCCGGCACGACACGCTGGGTGGCGCATGCTCCATGGAAAGCAACATGGTGCGGTATGCGATCGAGAAGCGATACATGCATGCCTGCCGCCAGAGCTTTGTGAAAGCGGCCCTTGCCTGGAGCCACGGCCTGGGCGGCGCGCTTGAAAAGCGCGACATCACACACAACATCAATTTCTTCATGAATGTCCCGGTGACGCCGGAGGGCGGTCTGAGGTTCGAAGACGGCTTGTCCGGTCCCGGCAAGTATGTCGAGATGCGCGCCGAAATCGACGTGCTCGCGGTCATCAGCAATTGTCCCCAGTTGAACAATCCATGTAACGCATACAACCCCACGCCGATACGTGTATTGATCTGGGATCCGACGGATTAACGATGTTTCGAAAGGTCCTGATCGCTAATCGAGGTGTCATTGCGTGCCGGGTCATGCGAACCTTGCATCGGCTTGGAATCTGTCCAGTAGCCGTGTACTCGGAAGCCGACAGGTATTCGCCCCATGTTCTACAGGCCGACTCGGCCGTCTTGCTTGGCCCGCCACCCGCGGCCGAGAGCTACCTGAATCAGGGAGCCATTCTCAAAGCAGCGCGGCAGACCGGTGCTGAGGCGATTCACCCCGGTTATGGTTTTCTGAGTGAAAACGCGGATTTCGCAGAGGCTTGCGAACGGGCGGGTATTGTGTTCCTCGGTCCCACACCCGAACAGATGCGCGTACTGGGCATCAAACACACGGCACGGGAAGTCGCATGGCGTGAAGATGTTCCTTTGCTGCCGGGCAGCGGATTGCTTCGTGATGAGGCGCATGCCGTCAGCGAAGCGTCACGATACGGATACCCTGTAATGCTCAAAAGCACGGCCGGCGGCGGCGGTATCGGTATGCGAATTTGCCGCAGCGAGGAAGAACTGGTGGAGAACTACCCGGCGGTCGCTCGTCTGGGCACAGCCAACTTCGGTCAGAGCGGCGTCTACCTGGAGCGGTACGTCGAAAAGGCGCGTCACATCGAAGTACAGGTTTTCGGCGACGGACTTGGCGGC
The DNA here is from genome assembly GCA_003223895.1 of Acidobacteriota bacterium. Lineage (GTDB taxonomy): Bacteria > Acidobacteriota > Terriglobia > 20CM-2-55-15 > 20CM-2-55-15 > 20CM-2-55-15. The sequence continues at coordinate 2,574 of QHXD01000415.1, read as the reverse complement.
GTGCTCGCGCTGGGCGAACGCGATTGCTCCGCGCAGCGCCGCAACCAGAAAGTCATCGAAGAGACACCCGCTCAGGGCATACGGCCCGATATGCGCCGGCGGCTCTGTGAAACCGCGGAGCGCCTGGTCCGAACCTTGCACTATCGCTCGGCAGGCACCGTGGAGTTTCTCTATGATTCCGATCGCGAAGAGTTTTTCTTTCTCGAAGTCAACACGCGGCTCCAGGTCGAACACGCCGTCACCGAAGAGGTGACGGGTGTGGACATCGTCGAATGGATGGTGCGACTGGGCTCGGGTGACCTGCCTCCCCTCGAAACGATTCGCCCGGAGCCCTATGGCGCGTCGATCCAGGTACGCATTTATGCCGAAGATCCGGCCCACGGATTCCGGCCGAGCACCGGGCTCCTGACCGAAGTTCTATTTCCGAGGAATGCGCGATGTGAAACCTGGGTTGAGAACGGAACCGATGTGACGCCGTTCTACGATCCGATGCTCGCGAAAATCATTGTGCGAGCAGACAACAGGGAACAGGCCGTTGCGCACCTCAGCGAAGCGATGGAAATCGCACGCTTCGAAGGATTGGAAACCAATCTCGATTACCTTCGCCGCGTCATTGCCGATCCCGAATTCCGCGCGGGCGGATTTCCAACGAGTTTTCTCAGCCGCATAGCGTACCACCCCCGTGCGGTTGAGGTCCTGGAACCGGGTATGCAGACTACGATTCAGGACTATCCTGGCCGTGAAGGCTTCTGGCACGTGGGCGTACCGCCTTCGGGACCGATGGATATGCTTGCCTTCCGGATGGCCAATCGGCTTGTGGGAAATCCGGAATCCGCGGCAGGATTCGAATGCACGATGACGGGCCCCATGCTCCGCTTCCATTCGCATACGCTCATCGCGATTACGGGAGCGGACATGGCCGCGCGACTCGATGGCACACAGGTGCCTTGCTGGCGCGCGATCGAGGTGCACGCCGGCTCGATTCTGCGGCTGGGCTCGGCTACGCAGGCGGGCGCTCGCGCATACGTTGCCGTCCGCGGGGGCATCGATGTGCCCGAGTATCTTGGAAGCCGGGCGACGTTCATCCTCGGCCGATTCGGCGGACACGCCGGGCGCACGCTTCGCACCGGCGACATGTTGCGGTGGCTGCACGATCGGCCCTTGCCTTCTCCCTCTGCCCCGTTACCCTACTCGCTCATTCCGCGATATACCCATGAATGGCAGATCAGCGTTTTGTACGGTCCCCACGGATCTCCGGATTTCCTCACGGAAGAAGACATCGAAATGATGTTCTCCGCGTCATGGAAAGTGCATTACAACTCGGACCGTACCGGTGTGCGTCTGATTGGTCCCAGGCCGAAGTGGGCGCGCAAAGACGGCGGTGAAGCCGGGCTGCATCCGTCCAATCTGCACGATAATGCCTACGCCGTCGGCGCCATGGACTTCACCGGCGATATGCCCGTTATCCTCGGTCCCGATGGCCCGAGTCTTGGTGGCTTCGTGTGCCCGGTTGTCGTCGCGCACGCCGACGTCTGGAAGATCGGCCAGCTTTGCGCGGGCGACACCATTCGTTTTGTCCGCATCTCCGAGCCGGAAGCGCGGCGCATGGAACAGGACCTCGATAATGCGATTTCCTCTTTCACTGCGCCCGGCAGAGGATGGCGCGCCTTTGGTGAGCCCGCTGGGGCGCCCGAATCGGCGATTCTGCACAAACATGAAGGCACCGTCTATCGCGCTTCCGGTGATCGTTATCTCCTGATCGAAATCGGTCCCAACGTGCTCGATCTCAATCTGCGCTTTCGCGTTCACGAGCTCGAGAAGATGCTGCGGCAACAGCATCTTCGCGGCGTTATCGACATTACGCCGGGCATCCGATCTCTGCAGGTGCACTACGACAGCCGCCTGCTGCGGCGTGAGAAACTGATTGCCTGCCTGGAGGCCTGCGAAAAGTCTCTGCCGGATCTCGACGACATCACGCTCGCCGCGCGCGTGGTCCACCTGCCGTTATCCTGGGATGATCCGGCGACTCAGCTTGCTATTCGCAAGTACATGCAGTCGGTGCGGCCGGATGCACCGTGGTGTCC
>QHXD01000415.1:0-468 GCA_003223895.1 Acidobacteriota bacterium | reverse complement strand
ACGTACGGCACATCGTCTTCAACGCGAGTTATCTCGTGATGGGATTGGGCGACGTGTATCTTGGCGCGCCGGTCGCAACGCCACTGGATCCGCGGCACCGCCTGGTGACCACGAAGTACAACCCCGCGCGCACGTGGACAGCGGAGAACTCCGTCGGGATCGGGGGAGCCTACCTCTGCGTTTACGGCATGGAAGGCCCGGGAGGCTATCAATTTGTAGGGCGCACGGTTCAAATGTGGAATACGTACCGCGGTACGCCGGAGTTCGAGCCCGGCACGCCATGGCTGCTGCGTTTCTTCGATCAGATTCGCTTCTTTCCGGTTTCGGCCGAGGAACTCCTCGAGATGCGCGAGGCATTTCCCCGTGGGAAGTACGGGCTCGAGATCGAGCAAACCGATTTCAAGCTGCGCGACTATCACGCCTTCCTGCGGGGTATCGCTTCTGAGGCGGCGGTATTCAAGAAGAATC
>QHXD01000414.1 GCA_003223895.1 Acidobacteriota bacterium | reverse complement strand
TCCCGCTGATCACGTCTGCGGAAATTGTGTACAAGCCGCATGGCGTTGTGGGCCTGATCACTCCCTGGAATTATCCGTTTCTGCTCGGTATCGCCGACGCATTACCCGCTCTGCTTGCCGGCAACGCCGTTGTGACCAAGCCTTCCGAACTGACTCCCCTGTCGGCGGTACTTGCCCGGGATCTGCTCGTCGAAAGCGGTCTCGATCCGAACCTGGCGCTCATCGTTAACGGCGCCGGAGATACAGGCGCGGAGTTGATCCGGCACGTCGATTACATCGGTTTCACGGGCGGCACGGTAACCGGCAGAAAAGTCGCGATCGCTGCTTCCGAGCGGCTCATTCCATATTCCCTCGAACTTGGCGGGAAGAATCCAATGGTCGTGCTCCGCGGAGCGCCGCTGGCCGAAGCCGCGACAGGCCTGCTTGCCGGAGCATTTTCAAGCAGCGGCCAGACTTGTATTTCCATCGAACGCGTCTATGTCGAAGAAGCCGTCTACGATCAATTCGCGAAGCAGTTGGCCGAGAAGACATCCAGGTTGAAGCTGGGCTGGTCGAAGGCCTGGGACGTGGATATGGGAAGCCTGATCAGCAAGGCGCACGCAGACAAAGTGTCCAGCCGCATCCAACAGGCAATCGACGCCGGGGCGCGTGTGCTGGCGGGTGGGAACCGGCGCCCGGATCTCGGGCCAAGCTTTGTCGAGCCAACGGTCCTTACGAATGTTTCGGATGCGATGCCCATTTCAAAAGAAGAAACATTTGGCCCGGTAGTCGCTCTCTATCCCGTGCGAAGCTCTGAGGAAGCGATTGCCCGCGCAAACGATTCGGAGTTCGGTTTGAACGCGTCCGTCTGGGCGGGAACGGGAACACAGGCGAGAGAGATCGCACGGCGGATCGACACCGGGTCGGCGGTAATCAACTCCACGCTTCTGATCTACAACAGCTTCGATGTGCCGCAAGGCGGGGTCAAGTACAGCGGCATCGGCCGGCGCCACGGCGAGCACGGAATCCTTCGCTACACACAGGCGCAGAGTATTGTGAGCAGCATCGCATCGGGTGGCGGCTTTGATGCGCTGCTCAATCGAATCAGGAACGAGAGGATGGCCAGGGCGGTGGTTGCGGGCTTGAAAGTGTGGCGGCGGATTCCGTGGGTTGGATGAGTAAGGAAACCCAAAAAATAGCCGCGAATTACGCGAATTAGATGGGCGCATCAAAGATCCTTTAATGCGCCCATCTGCGTAATTCGCGTAATTCGCGGCTATTTTTTGGGTTTCCTTCCTAGTTCGTTTTTGCCGCCGCTTTCTGGGTTGTGGATTGCCGCGACAGGAATAAGAAGACCGGCGTCACCTCAAAGGGCATCTTTTCCCGTGCGAATTGCAGCGCCACGGCCTTCGACTTCGTAAGTTCAATCCTTGCGGTCCATGGATCGACGTGAACGCGGCCTCCAAGCGGAAGAGCCGCAATCTGATCCACGCGCGTCGGTTGCAATTCCGGTGCGACAGAAATCAGACTCGCCATTCGCGTGACTTTGCTGTCTTTGGCCATGGTGTTTCCGATGTGAGGCAGGAGCAGGTGGTTGAGCACCTTTGCCCGCTGGTCAACGGCCTTCAGGAAGAGGCCCGCGTTCGCCAGTTTGGCACTGTATGGAGACTTTTTAAGATACTCGGCTGCCTTGGCGTCCGCTTCGTTTTCTTCTCTCTCGTCGCGTTTCAGGCGCACGTTCTTGAGAGCGTCCTGATCCTGAAAGAGCATCCGGTCGTTGAACGAATACTTGGTATCGATTTGATGCCCGAGGGCAATGTGCGCGAGTTCATGAGCCAGCACGGCCGCGAGGCTTGCTTCATCCGGCAACACATCGACAAGGCCGCGGCTGAGTACGATCGTGTTTCCGATCGTGAACGATTCAAGCGGTGTCGTCAGAAGCACACGGGCGCGAACTTCAGGCTCGATATTCAGATTGTTCGTGATCTCCAGATTCGTGAGAACCGTTTCCAGAACCTTGTTCACTTCGCCGTTAGGGGCAATGAGCGAGGCTTTTTCGAGCCGCTGAATAATGTTGTCTTCGGCCTGTCGTTCCCACTCGCGCAGAGCGGCGACGGGTGATGCGGTCTGGGTGTCGTCGAGATTGTCGCGTACCTGGTCGGACTCGACGATCAGCGAAGTCAACTCTTTTTCCTTGTTCTCCCTCCCGACGTTATAACCCCAAAGCCGGGTCTGAGCCTTGAAAGAAAGCTTCTTCCGGCCGAACATGTACCCAAGATCGGATTCTTCCGTATAAACGTAGGAAGGGAACCAGAGGTTGGGACCCATGTTCTCGCGCCAGCTGTCGAAGTGGAACGCCAGCTTTTCGGAACCGTTGGTGGAATAGGTTCCATTGAAACGCACGATATAGTAGGTCTGATCCTCGGCCCAGATACGTCCACTGAAGATTCCATTGCTTCCCTTTTTGGGTTTTACATCGAAAACCACGGTGCGGACGTCGCCCAGGAACTCGCGGCGGATAAATTCATACGCGTAGTTCTGACGGTCGAGCCCATTCTTGATGAACATAGTCTGTGTAAAGCCGCCCGCCAGATAACGCACGTTGTAAATCTGGGTGACGGAGCGTTTCAGCGATCCGAGGAAGCCCGGGTCGTTAAGAAGAGTTTTCTGCTGGCCCTCGTTTGTCAGATCCAGTTTGCCGAGAAAGTATTCGTCGCTCTTCGGAACGAATGCGAGTTCATTGCTGCGATCGAGATTCTGGATGTAGGTTTCGACCAAAGGATGGAAGTTTTCCAGCCTTTTGGGCATCGCGTTTTCGTTCTGGATGATCTTATCGAGGATTTGATCGGGCGTTAGCTGTGCTTGTGCGGCATAAAGCAGAGCGCCACCCAGCGTGAGTATGCCGATGGCGAACAGGGTGAAGAATTTCAGTCTCATATTACGCATACCTTTCTTCATACGTCGGGCTCAATAGGCCAATTGAAAAACAATATGAACTGTGGCGGTTGAATCCACAGGTTGTCCGTCTCGCTGCGCCGGCTTGAAGCGAATCTGCTGGGCAGCGCGAAGAGCACTCTCGTCGAGTCCGTGACCGAGGCCGCGAACCACCTCGAGGACCTTCACCTGGCCGGTGCTGGTGAACATCACGCGCAAAAGCACCTCGCCCTCGAGCTTCAGGTTTCGTGCGTCCTCGGTGTATTCCGGACGCGGTTTAAACAGGATCTCAGCGGGGATCTGGGGTGGACCCGCATCCTGCTTCTTCGGAGCCGCGGGCTTGCCGGCGTCAGCATCGCCGAACGAGCCCTGGCGAACGCTTCTGGTGCCGCCTTTGCCTTCGCCGGCTGCCGCAGCACCGTCTCCAAATCCGGCAATCGCAACTACTCCCCGCGCGCCGCCCGTTCCATTGCCGGCGCCCGCGCCGACTGGCAGATCGAACGCGCCAAGGCTTGCAATGTTGACCGCCTTGTCCGCACGGCCGTCGCCTTTCGCTCCGTTGGGATCACCGAAGCCGCCGGTCTGCACCAGGCGCGGCGGAAGCTTCGTTGTCGCCGGAGTTTCTGTTGGAAACACATTCGTCTTGACCTCGGGTTTCGGCGCAGGAGGCGGAGCCGGAGCCGGGGGTTCAGGAATAGGAATATTCTTCGTAATCAGCGGCGGTGGCTCTCTTTTGATTACCGGAGGCGGCTTCACCTCAGCGATCTTCGGCATCTCCGGAGGCTTTTCCACTGGACGAGGTGCCGGCTTCGGTTTTGGTGGTGGCGGCAGTTTATATTTCGTAACTTCCAGGACCGATTTACGAATCGGTGGCGGAGCCAGAAAAGTGAGATCGTATCTGGTCCTGAGGGTATCCGTGAAGAGCAGCGGCACGATGAGGAGAATAGACAGCAACACACCATGCAAGCCGACACTTGTCCAAAACACCCTGGTCCGCGAACCAACATGTTCGAGCGATTGGAAGGGCTCAGGCCGTGACTTTTGGACGGAGCCGCCGTGTGAGTAGTCGTGTGACGTCGCCATAACGGACTGCTTATCTGCACGGTGACTGCCAGAGTCATTACCGGCGTCAATCCGCAGGTACTGCTGCAGGCGCCAGCACTGATCGGGGTTTTAGCCGGCATGTCAGTGGAACTCCGAGGCGGTAGTGGAATTCCCGTTCCGTAGAGTAGCCGAAGGAAGGCTCCACAAAGTAACTCGGAGTTCGTCCTATACCGTTGGATTTCTCCCGCGAACTTGTGCTAGTTATTTCCATCAATGAAAGTGCTAATTGCCGAAGATGATAAGGATTCCCGGGAACTGCTGGGCTGGCTGCTGCAGAAGTTGGGCTACCAGGTCGTCGTGACGGAGAACGGTAAGGACGCATGGG
>QHXD01000436.1 GCA_003223895.1 Acidobacteriota bacterium | reverse complement strand
TCAAGCGGGATCATCGCAACACAAAGACCGGTTGCGTGTCACCAATGTTATCGGGCACGGGCCTGGGATCAAACTCCTAAACGGGCTCGCCGAAGCAAGCACCAATGGGGATGCGACCTACGCTTACCGCTGCCGTGTCCCCCTTCTACGTTTAATCATGGACGGCTCTGGACCAAGGCTAAAGTTCCTTGCTGTTATCGGCCCGGCCCGCCCGGGTAGAGGTACTCCTAAGTTAGGAGGGGTGGCTGCGCCATCAATAAAATGCAGCGAAGCCACCAAAGTCTGGCGCAGACGGGGTGGTTCCTTAGCAAAATCCTGCAAGCAGGAACTGTGGAACCACCCCGCCTGCTCGGCCTTTTCTGGAATTTGATGGCCTCGCAGGCACCCCTCCTAACTTAGGAGTTTCAAAATTCTCATCGCGCGCGCCGTGTTGGGGAATTGCTCAGCGTAAATACCCAACCGGGCTCTTTCCCGACTTGTCCCAGGGCCATCCGCCCCGGATACCTGCCGAGATTATTAACATTTAAATAGTTCGCATACTCGACCTTGACCGGCATGCCGTTCGGTGGCGCATAAACCAGTTCGGTCGGAAAGTTCTCCTTGCTGACAGTCAGAACGTAAGAATCGTTGCCGCCGGAAGTTTCCAGGCGGCCTTTGTCGCCCTGGGAAACTGCCAGGCTCCTGCCCATGAGAGCTTGAAGAACCGCTGACACCTGATAACTTTGGAACAGTACCGCCGCCTGCTCGGCAACGCTTTCGGCAACGTTTTTGAGTTTTCCCTTGCACTCTTTCCTGGAAGCCTGGCCGGTACTGGAAATCGAGGCCGAGCATTCCCCGTCACTGCCTTTGAAACTCATCGCGACTTCATTGCCGGCCCGCCTGACAAAGTTCATCGACCATTGCTGCTTGGCCCCGTTGTTGTCCGTCCACTGCAACATACCCGACCCTTCGACATCCGCGAGGTACGCCATGACGTTGATGCCTCCGAGCGCCGAGACCACGTCCAATAGAGCCTCTTTCCCGATCTGCTGGCGGGCGGATTTGGTGATCTGCAGAGAGAATTTTTCTTCGCCGGGCTTGTTTTCTTCCAGCCGGACCGGGCGTGTTTCGTTGTCATACCCGTCACTGATAACCTGTATCCTCGTCTCACCCGGAGCCAGTCCGGTCACGACTTTCCTGCCTTGTTCGGTGAGTCCGAAATACTTGTCACCTACGATCACAGCGCAATCCCTGGGCGCGCAAAACACCGTAAGCTGTCCGGCAACTTTCGGTGGAGGGGGCGGTGGAATACGCGGAATCAAACCTACGATCCCGTCTGTGGCGCCGAACTCCTTGAGAATCCGGATTGTGGTTTCGTCCGCCTGAAAACTAACGCCTCGCTTGTCGACCATTTGTTCGACGTCGGCCAGAGAGGTCAGACTCGGCAAACAGCTTGTCGCGACGCAGTCAATCGCCTGGATCAGTTGACCGACGGTGAGGGGCGCCTGCGGTTGGCTGACTGCAGGCTGCCTTTGGGTCTGCGGTTGAGCGCCGCGAGCCTGGGCCTTCGCTTCGACTGGACCCAGACAGGTTGCCAGGCACAGAACAGTTGCAACCAGGAGTAGCTGCTTCATGTTTCACCCTTAAGGTTTCAGCGATGGACCCAAAGCTTCCAATCTCTCAATCTTCCGGAGCAGGATCATGGCCTGCTGATTTGCAGGATCCCTGGACAGAACTTGCCTGATTGCGGCTTTAGCCTCCGGATACTTTCCGGCGACGACTTGCGCATTCGCGTCCCTCAGCAAACTCTCATTGCTCGCGACAGCCGGGGGACGCGGCTTTTCACCCCAGTACATGGCGACGGTGGCGATGGGCTTCTGGCCCGACGCAAGCGTCAGCTTCTTGCCTCCGAGAACGCCCAGCACAGCCTGATGCTGCCCTTCAGGAAGATTCAACCCCGTGGCTTCGGGGCGCAACGCCTGATCCGAATCACCCACCTTGAGCTTCGCAGTGCAGTTGCACGCTGCGCGCACCCTGCCGGCAAGACTGCCAACGAAAAGAATCGTCGGGGTCCTGCTTGTGGGCATCGTTGCAGTGGGAATCTGCCCTGGTTGAAAATCAAAGGCGGCGGCCACCTCGCCCTGGGAACTCTGGACTTTCAGCGTGTGGGTCCCGGGCGTCACTGCAGATATGATCGTCCCGTCGGCGGCCAATTCTCCCTTGACCTGATCATCCAGCCATACGCGGCTCCCTACCTGATCCGACACCAGACGCAGTTCCAAAGGTAAAGGACGTAATTCCACATTCAAATTCATGCGCTCGGAACCTAACGTGACTGGAAGAGTCTGGTATTCATACCCAGCCAGAGCAACCTCGACACTATGGTTGCCGGGCGGCAGGTCACTCCTGGCGTCGGACGTCCCCATCGGCTTGCCATCAATCAGAATCGCAGCGCCCTCCGGAATCGTGGCAACGTGCAGCGTCGTTGGAGACGGAGGCACAACTACCACTGGAGCTGGCGTCTCCTGGCGAGTAGCGACCCTGTATACAACCCAGGTCCCGGTAATCACGCCTACAACAAGCACGGCTGCGAGGACGGGCTTGTAGGGGAAGTTTTCCGGCAAAGCATCTTCGGTAACAGCTCTCAATTTCGCAAAAGCCGACTGAACCGATTTCGCAGCGGCCGTGTCCGGAAGTCTCAAGCGCACCGCAATCTCGAGCCGCTTGTAGACGCCGGCGCCGCGTTCCCGGGTTTTGGCCCAGCCCCCGGCTAACGCCTTGCGGATACGAGGAACGATGGGTTCGCGTTCGGGAACAGGCGGAGGCGGGGGTTCTGGAGTTATCGTAGAACCCGATGATGGATTGAACACCGAATTAAGACTCGAGTAGGCGGGATCTTGAGATACGGTCGAACGGTCGACGAAGGCCGGCGTTTCGGAAGGAGCCGCTTCGTCGGACTGCCGCCGCAATCGGGACCACTCCTGCAAAAGGCGGCGTTCACCGGGATAGGTCTTCAATGCTGTTTCGAGTTCCGCTATAGCCCCTTTCACATCCCCGGCGGAAGACAACCGTTCGGCGGTCTCAAAAGCCTGTTGAACGGCATCGGTTCGCTTCCGCTCCGAGATCTGGGCGGTCATGCTCTTCACTTCGGGATGATCCGGAATGAGATCCTTTGCCTCCGTTAACAATTGATCCGCGGTGCGCCAGTCGTCGTTTATCGTCGCCGTCGCCTTATCCAGCAGCGCTATTCCAAGGAACTGCCGGACCTGTTGATTATTCCGATCCAGGCCCGCGGCCCGGCGGAGGGTTTCCAATGCGGGTTCGGTTTTTCCGTCGTGCAGGTGTCTCCTGCCCTCCTGGATGAGCCGCTGGACTTCGGGCGCGCGCAGAACTTTGTCGTTCGCGTCGGAGTGCAAGGCGAGCAGCTCGGCGTCCCGCGGAAATTCCGTCAGCGCGATCCGGCACTGCTCAGCCGCGCGCTGATACTCGCCGGCGCGCAATGAGCGGGACACATCCTGAATCAATCCTGTACGTCTGGTCGCGCGAAGCTCATCTGCGCGGAGTTGTTCGATGCGCTGGATTTCATTGTCCAGCCCGGGTTGCGGGCCATGACATTCTTTTATGGTGTACCAGCGCTCGAGCGATTCCGCATACCTGCCGCCGGATTCCGCCCTTCTCGCTTTCGCAATGAGCGAGTTGATGAGATCCCGCCGGGACTTCGCGTTTCTGAGCAATTCTGTGAGTTGAGACTCTCCCGGGCAACGCGTGATGGCTTCCTGCAATAAGCTGACCCGCATCTCAAGATCCGGAACGTTCTCGAGCCCGGTGCAGACCTTGTGCACATACTCCAGCCGCGAGTCTCTGTCGCGGTTTTCGGCTTCCAGTCTGAAGGCCTCAAACAACGGATAACCCGGATTGGCGGCGAGCGCCTGGTCGCAAACGGTGATCGCTTGCGACAATTTGCCGCTGGTGAGATGGGCCTTCACCTCGTCGCGGGCCTGCTGGATCCGCCGGTGTTCGGCAAACACGTTGTCGTAGAGGTTTTTGTAAATCGGGTCGCGATCCGAACCATTGTTGGGTCCCGCGTCGCGGATGAGCTGCATAAGCTTTTCGAGCTTCTGAAGCGCGGTCGCGAGATATCCTTCCCGGTTGTCGTTTTCGGCTTCCTGGTACAGAGCAGCCTTTTGCTCGGCCAGCTGCCGATCGGCTTCTTCCATCCGCGCAAGCTCGCCGAGGAGTTCCGTCGTTTGGGTATCCCTGGGACGAATGGTTCGGGCCTCTTCGATCGATCGGCGGGCATCGGCAAACCGGTGGTTCAACATGAAGGAACGGGCTTCATTCAGCGTG
>QHXD01000435.1:8940-11831 GCA_003223895.1 Acidobacteriota bacterium | reverse complement strand
TTTCAAACGCGATCCGTGAAGCTGCCGGCGTTGAAGATCGCTGCCGAGCCGCAGAATCCGGCTATGTATCCGTCGGAAACGCGGCCTCCCATGGAAGCGGCCGCCGTCGATTTCCTGATGGTGCTGCGCAAGCACCTGACATCAGCGGAATTGGTCAGCTTTACGAAGCCGCTTTCCGAGCGCATTGTCGAGTTTGTATTCAAGACGGCGGTTCCCACCAAAGAGCTGGAAACGATGTCGCTGATTCTGGAACTGCTGCCAAATGCGCCGAATATCATCCTTCTGGATGCCGAGCGGCGCGTTCTCTCTTCTTTTCTTCCGATTACACCGCAGCACGGCATCTCCGAATATGAAACGTACTCATATCCGAAAGCGGGTGACAAGCTGGACCTGCAGCGTCTGCTGGAAGGAGATGCTCCGGAACTTAGTGACATTGGATCGCAATCCGACCCGAAGGAGTGGCTCATATCACACGTGGCCGGAATCGGACCGGTCTTCGCTGGCGAGGTCCTATATCGTTCTCGGCGTGCCCTTCTCGAGCAGGCCCGTGCGCCCTCGCGCTCGGCGTGGCTCTACACGGATCTGCCGCTTGGGCACATCCTGGAGCAAAACGACCTGCGGCGGCTGAAAAAAGCGATTCTGAGTCCGATCGAGCTGGAGTCGCTCGAGCGGTCCCACAGCTCTCGCCTTTTTGCGAATATTCTCGACGCCTCGAAGTTCTACTACGACGAACTGGAAACGCGAACCCTGCTGGAACAGTCGAAGGGACCAGTGCTGCGGGACTTCCGCTACGTCGGCAAAAAGGTCGCGGACCGCGAGAAACGGTTGCTGCGAGAGCAGAAGAAATATCAGGACGCGGAGGGCCTGCAGAAAACGGCGCAAATGCTGACGTCCAGCGGAATGAAGATGGAAGAGCACTATGAGTCGGTGAGGGTGACGGACTATTTCGCCGAGATGCCCCGGCAGGTCGATGTGGCGCTGGATTCGACGATAAGCCTGAGAGAGAACATCGACAGAATGTTCAAGCGGTACCAGAAGGCAGGACGAGGAAAAGAAATCGTCGCGAAGCAAATTGCGGAGGCGAGAAATCGCCGGGGCGTTGTGGAGGATCAGATGCGCAGGCTCCAGGCCATCAAGGATTGGGATACGTGGCTGGCAATTTCGAGCAAGCTGCCGGCCCGGGAGCAGGCCGGCACTCACCCCGCGCCGGAAGTGGGTGATCGGCCGAGGCGGATTCGCACATTGAAAGTTGACGACCGGGAAATCTTGATTGGCCGGAGCGGCCGGGAGAACGATGATCTCACCTTCCATGTGGCGGCACCGGATGATTTCTGGTTTCATGTGGCGGAGTACAGTGGTTCGCACGTAGTCGTGCGCAATCCGGGAAAAGAGAAAGAGCTGAACGAAGAAGTCCTCGTGAAGGCTGCTCAGTTGGCGGCGTATTTCTCGCAGGCGAGGAACTCTGCGAAAGTGGAAGTGCATTACACGAAGCGGAAGCACGTGACGAAACCCAGGCGGGCAAAGCCGGGACTGGTGCGGCTGCTGGAGTTCAAATCCATCACGGTCGAGCCCAGAAACTGGTTGAATGAGTAGGTACAAGGTTGACTATAGCGGCGGTCTATGACCGCCGACAAACCGGCGCTCACAGAGCGCCGCTACAGTAGAACCACCCCTTTCCAGGGAGATAACATTGATCGAACTCGATTACACAAATGTACTGGACAGCGCTGTGGGCCACGCTAACGGCATACCAAAGGTCGCGTTTGATAAGGCCGCGGAGTCCTCCAAACACATCGTCGACAACATACAGCGTGCGCACGCTGCCGGAGCACTGGCCTTCGGAGATCTGCCGTCGGATGAAAAAGCGATCAAGGCAGTGACGGACTTTGCGCGATCACACGCCTATCCCACCATCTTGATATTGGGGATCGGCGGCTCCGCGCTGGGCCCTGCGGCGCTGGAGTCAGGCCTCGGACGTCCGAATTCCGGCAAGCGCCTGGTCGTATTGGACAACATCGACCCTGATTTCATCCGGGATTCGCTGGACTCGATCTCCCCGCAGGACACGATGGTGAATATCATCGCCAAATCCGGCGTCACGGCCGAGACCATGGCGACGTTCGCGATAGTCCGCCAGTGGATGATCGACGCTCTCGGCGAGGTCAGAGCCCGCGAGCGATTCGTTGCCACAACGGATCCCGAGAAAGGCGATCTTCTGGCGATCGCACGCCAGGAGAAATATCCCGTCTTCATCATTCCGCCGAACGTCGGCGGCCGTTTCAGCGTGCTCACACCCGTGGGAACGCTGCCGGCGGCGCTTCTGGGACTGAATCTGGATGCCATCATGGAAGGTGCCCGACAGGCTGCCGCTCAGGCACGCAACGATTTTTTCCACAACCCCGCGCTCGTGGCGGCATTCATTCAATTCGTGCTCGAACGGGAGCGGGCCAAGAGAATCCTCGTCCTGGTTCCTTACTCCCAGGCATTGTGGAAGTTTTCATTCTGGTTCAAGCAGCTCTGGGGAGAGAGCCTTGGCAAGAAGCTCGATCGCCGTGGACGCGAAGTCTACTATGGCCAGACACCGACCGCAGCGCTTGGCGTGACCGATCAGCACTCGCAGCTTCAGTTGTTCATCGAGGGACCGAACGATAAATCATTTATCTTTTGGGAAATGAAGAGTTTTCGCAATGGGTTACCCATCGTCCACCCGTTTTCGAATTACGATTCCATGAGCTATCTCGCGAACAAAAACCTTGGTGACCTGTTCCGAGCCGAAAAGCAGGCCACCGAGATTGCCTTGACCGAAGCCGGCCGTCCAAATGCTACAGTATCCGTCGACCGGGTCAGCGAGGAGACACTGGGCGGCCTGTGCATGTTTTCTCAGTACCTCA
>QHXD01000435.1:7158-8892 GCA_003223895.1 Acidobacteriota bacterium | reverse complement strand
TAAAAAGCTTACGTTTGCAATGATGGGCCGGCCGGGTTTTGAGGAGTACAACCGCAAGATCGAGGAAATCAGGAAACGGGGACGCGCAGTTATACAGTGAGCGGCTGCGAACGCAAGCCCGACGCGAAGCGCCAGCGCGATAGCGCGCAGCCTCAAGGAAGGGCGCAGCCATCAATAAAATGAAACTTCCGACTCGAGTGTCAATTCTGTTTCTTATCGGTGTTTTTGCCGTCGGCTCGACGGCGCTAGGCTATTACTATTACTTCGTTTACAGCCCGCCTTTGAAGGCGGCCGCCCGCTTCATGGACGACATGGAGGCCGGAAATCTGGAAGCCCTGAAGCAAGACGTGATCGTCAGTACTGATATCGACGATGGAAATCTTCGGGAACCGACCGAACACGAACTACGAATTCTTTTGGCCGAGCACTTCCAACGGGGCCGAATCCTCGATCAGCGGATCCGCGAAGGGAGGAGCCGCGACTATTACTATCTGGTTTATCGTGAACCAGATGGGCGGGTGTATGCGCTGGTCGCCACCGACATGTATGGGCGTTTCCGCATCGTCATTCCGGAGAGTCCGATGAGCCGGCGCCACCGCTATCTGTGGGATTACACATGGACGAACTAGGGGGTATTAGCTATACTGACCGTGGCGTTTTCCTTTAGGAGGATTCAAATGTTTAGGTTAGGCCCCATGGAGCTCGTTCTCGTTCTGATTATCGTTTTCTTCTTATTCGGAGCGAAGCGTCTACCGGAAATGGGGAAAGGTATTGGCGAAGGCATCAAGAACTTCAAGAAATCGATCAAGGGCGGCGACGATAACTAAAAGCACCCCCGCATCATAAGATCGTCCGCTCGTCTTCAACTCTCCTCGTAACCCGCTGCCGATCCAGGTATTCGAGCAGCGGGGTAGCGTACTTCCCAGAGACCGCAAAATTTACTCTATATAACTTGACAGAAACGTTTGCGTGTAGAAAATCGGCCTCACCAAATGCAGACGGATCCGTGGGACCCGGATAGCGGTAGCACAGCAAAAACCGGCGCTCACAGAGCGCCGCTACAGTTGGGTTCAGGCGCGATTTTTGTCTCAACACCCACCAGACCGTGAAAAGTTTCAACAAGACCAAATCGCTTGTTCCAACGATGATCGAACAGCAACAATTCTGGGATTGGCATTGGCAGAATTGGCGTGAGCGAAAAACTGTTAATTCATGGAAAGAGTGCCGCCACGAAGCGATTCTCTCAGTGCTTGGATCTTTGCCGATTGATCGTCCGAGGATTTTGGATCTGGGATGCGGCCACGGTTGATTTACCGCGAAGCTGGCCCGCTTTGGCGAAACGACCGGCATCGATCTGTCCGAAGAGGGCATCCGGCAGGCACGGCTTCGCAACCCGCACGTGAACTTCGTCGCCGGTAATCTATATTCCTATCCGCTGCCCATCGAACACAGCCGCACTGAAGACCGTGCATGGATATCTTCAGGATCTGGGAATTCGTTATTGCGGACGTTATGGGGAATGGGGCTATTTGTGGACCGACGAGTCCTTTACGAGTGGAGAGAACGCCGCGCAGAGCGTATTGAATCAGATGACGTCGGCATTGGAGCGATCAAGGTAAAACGTCTTGGTTGACTTTTCCGCAAGCCGATCGCCCCAAATCAGCGTTGGTATGCCTGTGTTCAACAGCGAGCGCTATCTGGAGCAGTCGGTGGGTTCAATATGTGCGCAGACCT
>QHXD01000435.1:0-7128 GCA_003223895.1 Acidobacteriota bacterium | reverse complement strand
CAATGCATCCACAGACAAGACGGCGGACATCTGTCGGGATTACGCGGCCCGCGATAAACGCATCCGCTATTTCCGCAACGAGACAAACATCGGGGCGCCAGGAAACTTCAATCGGGTATTTCAGCTTTGTCGGGGAAGATACCACAAGTGGTCGACCGCTGATGACTTCATGGATGCGACGCTCCTCGCGAAATCTATTGACGTATTGGATAGAGAACCTGGGGTGGTTCTCTGTTATCCGAAGACGGTTCTCGTCAACGAGCACAACGAACTTCTCTCTTACTATGAGGACAACCTGCACCTGCAGGATCACTCGTCGAGTAAGCGGTTCATCCAACTGCTCGACACAATCGGCCTGTGCAATGCTCATCTTGGCTTGATCAGGAGAGAGGCCTTGAGTCGAACTGCCCTGATCGGCCCCCAGTTAGGCTCCGATATACATTTGCTGGCCGAATTAAGTCTCCATGGAAGATTTTTCGTACTTCCGGAATTCCTTTACTTTCGTAGATACCACGATGGATCGTCAAGTTGGGATCGCCAGGACACGCAGCGTCAACAGACCTACTACGATCCTGGACACAAAACCTACTTTGGGATGCACACGTGGAAAAGATACATCGCTCTGCTTAGAGCTGTCTGGCGCGCCCCTGTAGGGCCGGCAGACAAGCTCCGGTCATGCCGATATCTAGGCCGTCAAATCAGATGGGAACGGATCGATCTTGGTAGAGAAGTCTTCGACGGGTTGCATCATGCTGTGATCTCTTTATTTCTCGGCTAGGGCCTGATGTCACTGTCAAAGATAGCGGTATTAAGCCCAGCCGCCGGCAACGGCAACCTTGGCGACGAGGCAAGTCTGACGGCGCTCATGCAGAACATCAGACGTCGCCATCCGCATATCGAAATTTATGTTATTTCCGCCAATCCTCGGGACACCGAGATCAGGCACAGGGTCCAAGCCTGGCCTGTCGGCCGGAGGGTTGGCCGCGCACCCATTGACGGAAAGCTTAACCAGTCGACGGCGGGCGTAACGGAGTCGGCGTCACTTCGGAATGTGTGCGCATGGGGACGAGTCAAAGCGGCCCTCAAGCGAGCACCATTCGTTTTCAGGCTCCTGAAACGCGTTTACGGCATCCCTGGTCTCGGTTTTGCTATCCTCGCGGAAGGTCGGTTTCTGGCAGCATCGCTTCGCCGAGTGAAGCGTACAGATCTGCTCGTTATGAGTGGATCAGGCTCATTCTGCGATCACTTTGGCGGGCCATTCAACTTTCCCTACACGATTTTCAAGTGGACGCTTCTTGCCAGGGTAGCCGGCATCCCTGTGATTTTTCCCAGCGTCGGATTAGGACCTCTTTTATCGCCCCTTAGTCGCTTGCTCGTGCGAGCATCACTCACACTGGCAGAGTACCGAACGGTTCGGGATGTTACGTCACAAAAGTTGCTTCGTGAAGTGGGCTGGACTGGCAAGACGCCGGTATTCCCTGATCTTGCCTATAGCTTGGATGTGCCGGAAAACTCAGGCGGCACCACCCGTGGCGGACTGCTGGTTGGGATCAATGTGTTTCCGCATTTCGACGCACGGTTCTGGCCAGACGCTGACCCCGCCAAGTACGAGCGCTATATCGACTGTATTGCTTCTTTCGTTGCATGGCTCTTCCAGCATGGATATCGAGTCGCCCTGTTCCCAACCCAAATTCGAGCGGATACCATGGTCATTGATGACGTCAAACATCTCGTATCACAACGGTATTCTCCTGAGGTCGCGCAGTCGCTCCTGGAGTCATCCGTTCGCCATGTTTCTGATCTCCTGTGCGTTCTCAGCTCGGTCGACCTGGTTGTGGCATCGCGATTCCACGGCACCCTGCTTTCCTTCCCTCTGATCAGGCAATATGAGGGCCTGTTTGATGATGTCTGAGAAGTCCGCCGAACAAAGACCCACGCTGGAACAGACGATCAGCCTCGGCCACAGGCGCCTTCACCCATTGCTCCGCGATTCTTATTACCTGAGCCTCATCGAACGCCGCAAACGGTTCGCCGAGGCGGTGAAGCAGGTTCCCGGTAACAGCCTGCGCGTCCTTGACGTTGGCGGGAGAATCCAGCCTTACCGTCCGTTGTTGGACGGGCGGCTGGAGGCTTACATTGCTGTCGATCTACAAAGGACCGAATTGGTAGATGTCCTGGCAGTTGGAGAACGCCTGCCGTTCGCCGAGGGCGTCTTCGATGTCGTCTTGTGCTCGCAGATGCTTTGCTACGCCGAGGACGCACCCAAGGTGATCGACGAAATTTATTCGGTACTCCGCCCAGGGGGCGCGTTGCTGCTCAGTGTGCCGGCGATTCTTCCCTATCACGCGGAAAACGACAGATGGAGGTTTTCCCCCGGCGCCTTGCGCTTGCTGCTATCACGCTTTTCCCGGGTCGACGTGAGTCCGGAGGGATATTCGCTCCTGGGAGCCTGCCACGTTGTCGCACATTTCGTCGATTCGTTTGGCGAGAACACTCTACTCCAGAGACTGGTTCACTTTACTCTCATTCCTCTCATCAACCTGGTTGGAAAGCGATTCGATAATTGGAGCCGCCCCGATACATCACTCTCCAACAGTTTCTTCGCATTCGCTCGAAAATGACCGTTCCCGATGGCAAATCGTTACATAACGTCATAAGATCATCCGCTCGTCTCCAACTCTCCTCGTAACCCGCTGCCGATCCAAATATTCGAGCAGCGGGATAGCGTACTTCCTGGAGACACCGGTTAAATCCTTAAACTCAGCGACACCCAGCTTCGGGTTCCTGGACTTTAGCGCCTTGATGGCTGCGATCAATTCGTCCATCGCCTTGCGATCGACGAACATGTCGTCGCTGATCTTGACGAGCGCGTTTTCCTTCACCATGAGTTGAATGATCTTGCGCGCGGTGATGCGGTTGAGTTTGAGGCCATCGATCAATTCGTCGGGCGCCGCTGCCTGCAGACCGTGCGACCGAAACCTCTCCGCGAGCTTTTCGCGGATTTGTTCCTCGTCCGCTTTCAAGGTGACTCTGCGGCCGAACTCGTAAATGACATCCTGGGCGACGACAATTTTTTTGTCGGCGGCAAGCTTGTCGAGCATGGCCTGAAAAAGCCCGCCGGTCATGCCGTCGAGGCGGGCGCGCAATTCCTCGCGCCCAATTCCCTGAACCAATGGATTCGTCCGATGGAATTGCTGAACCTCGGCCGCGGCACGTTCCTCAGCGCCCTTAAATGCCGCCGCCGAAACCACCGTCATGGGGTTCTCGCTGACCGTCCGTATGCGGCCGCTCTTTGTCAGCGAAATGAGTGCTTCACGGACATGCTGCGCGCTCAGGCCCAGACCAGCAACCAGGTGGGAAAGCTCGACTGTCTGCAAGCCTGCTCCTTCGACGATCGCCATGAGCCGCTGCTCAACGGACCCATCCTTGAAGATCTTGAGTCTTTGCAAGACGGCTTTGTCCGAGCGCCGGTGTTTTTCGGGGAATGCGTCGAGAATCTGGCCGCCGCCGATGGTGATCATCGGCGAATATTGCCGGATGATAAAGCGGTCGCCGGGCAGCGCGAAAGCCGGTTCTTCGACACGGATCTGCACCAATGCGGATTCGCCTGGATTCAGACGCTCCTGCCCGAGCAGGACCACATAGCCCATCAGTTCTGCCGTCCCGATGTGGAAACGGACGCGCTTGCGCATCTCGATGGGCGCTGGAGCCGACCGAAGCAATTCCAGATTGCAGTCGAACATGGATGTTGGCTTGAAGACGCCTGGAACCGTGAGAACCATGCCGCGCTCGATCTCTGCGACCTCCACACCTTGCAGGTTCAGCGCTGTGCGCTGACCGGCGCGCGCTTCATTTGAGGCCCGGCCGTGAACCTGGATGCCCCTGACACGCGTAGTCCTTTGCGAGGGAAAGATTTCGACTGCGTCCTCCTTGTGGACCTGGCCGGCAATGAGGGTCCCGGTAACAACGGTGCCGAAACCTTTCATTGTGAAACAGCGATCGACGGGAAGCCGGAAGATCTCCGTGTCGTCCTTCGGGGCTACGTTACCGATGGCCCGGCGCAGCGCCTCGATAAGTTGCGGAATGCCTTCGCCAGTCAGCGAACTGACTCGCAGAATCGGCGAGCGCTCGAGAAATGAGCCCTTGAGAAATTCGCGGACTTCGACTTCGACGAGATCCACCATGTCGCGCTCGACATTGTCGATCTTGGTCAGAACAGTCAGTCCCTGCTTGATGTGCAGCAACGAGCAAATATCAAGATGCTCGCGGGTTTGCGGCATGACGGATTCGTCGGCCGCAATCACCAGCACCACCATGTCGATGCCGCTTCTTGATGAATCGCTCGTGACCGGGCACGTCGATGAAGCCAATGGTCGTTTGAGCATCGAGCGTGAGGTTGGCGAATCCGATATCGATCGTGATGCCGCGCTCCTTCTCTTCCTTGAGCCGGTCGGCATCAATGCCGGTGAGCGCCTTCACGAGCGCGGTCTTGCCGTGATCGATGTGTCCTGCGGTTCCTACGATAATGTGCGGCATAACAGCTCGTAAACGAGAGGAAGCGGCAGCCCCATCACGTTGAAATAGTTTCCTTCGATTTTCGGGATGTAGACTCCAGCATAACCCTGGATGGCATATGCCCCGGCCTTGTCGAGTACGTTTTCACGGCGGACGTAGTCCAGGATCTGCTCCTCGTCCAGCAGATTGAACCAGACCCGCGTGCGATCCGTCCCTTCAAGAATTTCGTTCCTGACCTGGTTCAGAATCGTGACGCCGGTGTACACCCAGTGGTCGCGGCCCGAGAGCTTCTTCAACATCCGTACGGCGTCGGCCTCATCCACGGGCTTGCCGAGAATCTCGCCATCAATAGTAACGACAGTATCGGCGGAAAGCACCACCGACTGCGATACTCTCGAAGCAACTTCCATTCCCTTCTCACGCGCCACTCTGGCAGCGAACTCTTCCGGTTTTTCTCCGGCCAAAGGTGTCTCATCAATCGACGACGGCACAACAGAAAAAGGAATACCCAGAATTGCGAGCAGTTTTTTGCGGCGCGGTGATTGCGACGCTAACACGAGACCTGGTTTCTTCATGCTGATCCATTTTAGTGGGTGATTCCGCTCCTTTCCAAAATGTAGCGGAGTGCATCCGAATTCAGCCGCGGAGCGGCGTTAGAGTGTAGCCCCGGGCGCAAGCCCGGGGTTTTGTGCGTTTAAACGAGTCAGCACCGGAGGTGCGAAAGATTCCAGAGATTCTTTCGCCTCTCCGGGGCTCAATATCAAAACCATACCCTACCCGGGCTTGCGCCCGGGGCTACACTCTAACGCCGCTCCGCGGCCGATGGCTTTTCGACTAGGCACCTGATACATTCCCCAACAGGAGAACAACATGTCACGAAGTATTCTTGGCGGAGCTCTTTTGCTTTTGCTTACCGTCGGCGCCAATGCGCAGACGGCTGTCGAATACAGTTCGGAGGCTCGGTTCCAACTGGATCTCCGCGTTCCGGATGCGGTACTCAACAGCTTTCTGCCCCCGGGATGGATGCCCAACATTGCCACTCAGGGCGCCGCAAAGGATGCGAATCTGCGCGCGGTTTTCATCGACCGCGTCACAATCAACGCGCCGGACGGCAAGCCCATTGGGAAGGGATCAAACCGTTTGGTCTACCTTGTTGCCCCCGTGAAGGACCCCACGGGCGCAAACGTACAACTCGTCATTGGCGGCCTGACCGAAGACCCTGCGGATGCGCCCGGACCGTTTGGCAACTATCTCCGGGCGACCACCCGTAAAATGCAACGCACCACTTCCGAGGATGCGGGGCCCATCCTCGATTCGCAGGACTGGGTATTTGCCGCAACAACAGGTGAACGCCTGGAAATGCACATCAAGTACGAGCGCGGCGTCGCCAATAAAGGCAATCCCGCGGAGGTCAAGTTCTACTCCGCCAGGAATCCGGGTTTTTATCAGATCTCCAGGCAGGAGCAGGTCCTGGACATCTTGAAGAACGTGACGACCAATCCTCCGGATCGTGTGAAGGAGTTCTCGTTCAAGGCCGGCGGCGGCAGCTATTCCAAGCTGTTCGATGGCACGGAAAAAGTGTTGAGCTGGGACAATATCCTTTGGATCAACCGCTCCGTCAGTTTGCCGTAAACGACCCCATTTCTCGAAGCAGGCGATCCCAGGATGCCAGCTCCTGTTCCGGAGCGAAGCGGGGCTGAAGCTTTCGAACAAATTCCTGTATACCGCCAAGAAAGTCCGGGTCGTTCTCGGCGCGTTCGAGCATATGAGCGAGCTGTTCGGTGTCTCCCAGACGGAAATATCCTGCGTAGTCTGCACCGAGCATGCCAATGTTGCCGGGAATATCCGAGCACAGGATTGGAACTCCGCATACCACTGCCTCCGCGATTGCGCTGGCCCCGCCTTCCATCGCTGAAGAAAGGACGAGCAAGCGGGAGCGAGCCAGTAATTGCATCGCGGCTTCATGATTCTGTTCGCCAACCCAGCGATAGCGCGGGTTGGCAACTTCTTCCGCCCTTGCGTTGCCTTCCCATTTCGATTCGAGCGCCCGGCCGGCATGGATCACGCGAATCCGCGACTGGACCGGCAGGTGGCGTGCTGCGAAAGCAGTCGCTGGGTTGCTCGCGCCGGAGTGGCGGCGCTGCCGATTGGTAAATGACGCGCGTCTTCGCACGCGCATGGTCGTCCAGTTCGTCGAGCGCAGCTTCCTGTAAAGCGACCACTCCGGTGGCAAAAGCAAGCGACTCGCGTGCTTCGGAAACAACACGGAGGTCTCCGTATAGATCCGTTCCAGTGAGCGCGACGATCAGCGGGCGCTGGGGATGCTCTTCGCGGAACCGCCTGGCACTGTCGTGACTGCGCCTGGCGTGTAAGGCAATCAGGAGATCGCAATCCTCTCCAGTCCACTCCTGCGCTACTTGAACATCATGTCCAAGGCGCCGGAGCAGGCCGGCCCAGCGGTTTGCTGTGACGCTGTTGCCCAGCGTCGTATCAGGCGCCTCCGGTGTAACGATGAGAATTTTCACATTTCCAATGCGCAGGTGCGGAACCCTGCCCAAATGTCTCGGCGGTCGGGAGTGTAGAAGTTCCGGTATGGAACACGGATCAGCCGAG
>QHXD01000434.1 GCA_003223895.1 Acidobacteriota bacterium | reverse complement strand
ATGAGGTGATTGCACTCGCGGATCGTGATGGTCAGGATCCAGGAACGAAGCCTGGAGGCGTCGACCAGCGCGTATAGGTTCTCGAGAATCCGGCAGCAGACGGTTTGAAAGACTTCCTGTCGTTCGTCCATGTCAAAGTGGAGCCTGGCCGGTACCGAATAAATCATTCGTTCGTACCGCCTCAGCAGCCGTTCCCACGACCTTGAATCGCCCGACAAGCATGCCGCGACCAGTTCAGGGTCCGTGGGCTCTGGTGTCTCTCTGGAAACGCCTCCTGCTTCGCTCATCGTAACTAAATAGCTGCGCTTCTGTTAGGGTGCCGGTGTTGTCCCATACTTCTGCAAGCCTTTCGGCACAAACCATGAGGTCAAATCGTAGCCGGGCCGGAGCGGCCACCAGGTCACATTCTGGAATCTCTTGCTGTAGGCAGCAACCTCCTCCTGATAGTACAGGAAAGTGTATGGCTGCTCTTCGTGAATGAGTTCCTGCCACCGCCAGTAGATTTGTTTTCTTCTTTCGTCGTCGAATTCCTTGCGAGCTTGCTCGATCAGGCGATCCGATTCCGCATTCTTGAAATTGATGTAGTTGGAGCCACGATTCGAGGCCGAACTCGAGTGCCAGATTTGATAAGGATCCTGAGTCAGGTCGACGCTCCAGCCCAGGGTCGCGGCATCAAATCGGTGCTCCCTCAAGGCAGTACCCAGGACGTTGAACTCGACGATCCGTTCTCTCATCTCGATGCCGGCCTTACGGAGTTCTTCCCGCATGAGTGCCAGAAGTACCTTACTGTTGGCTCCGCCCATGAGCTCGAAGCTGAATTTCACTCCATCCTTGTCGCGGACACCATCACCATCGTGATCTTTCCAGCCGGCTTCCTCCAACAGTTCCATGGCACGCGGTGGATCGTACGGCCAGGGTTTAATGTCCGGGTTGAAATCTCTGGAACTCACATTGACCGGACCTATACCGATTGCGCCGAGACCATAGCGGACCTTATCGATGAGGGTCCGCCTGTCCAGCAACATTGTCAGAGCCCGGCGCACACGCTTGTCTTTGAAGAATGGCCGCTGTTCATTCCATCCAATCCAGGAATAGCCCGGAATGGAGTACTTCGTTTTCACAAAATGCTCGTCGAATGCCGGGCCGCTTGTCTGCTGCGCGTGTTGCACAGGCAATAGCCGGGGCATGAGATCCACTTCGCCGGCCTTGAGAGCGGTTAATGCTGCGGGATAGTCGCCGATTATGCGAATGACAATCTTGTCCAGATATGCCTTCTGCCCCCAATAATTGTCGTTCCTCGCAAGGACGATCTCTCTGCCGGTATCCCACTTTTCGAATTTGTAAGGGCCCGTTCCGATCGGAGCTCGATTGTTCGGATGAGCGTTGAACTGTTCGGCAAATTTTTTGATTTTGGGATCTGTTTTTCCTTTGGGTCCAATGATGTCTTTGAAACCGATCCCATCGATCAGCCCTTCTGGATCGAAGACGTGCTTCGGAAGGATCGCCAGAGTACTGACGATGTTGAATTGATCGAAGACATTCGGCTCTGTCATCACAAATCGGATTGTCCGTCCTTCGAGTTGAACGTCCCTCAGATCCGAAAGGTAGCTCCGGACTGACGCTGAGTCCAGAAGAGGACACATTCCGGCCTTGAACGTGAAAAGAATGTCTTCGCCACTGAATGGCTTGCCATCATGCCATTTCACGCCGTCGCGAACCTTGAAGGAGTACGTCAGATGGTCTGCGGAGACTTCAGGCGGGCCCTCCACCAATAACGGCTTTGTTACCCTCCAGGTTTGTGGGTCGTAGGCCATCAGCAGCTCATAAACCTGTGAGTTATTCACTCCGTACAGGGCGTAATCCGAAACTGCTGCACGTTGCAAAAGCGGATTCAGAACATCCGGCTCGGACTCATAGCGAACGATGACCCAATCTCCCTGGACTGGTGGGCCACCCACTGCGGCTTTGTCCTCGGCCTTATCCGGGCGGCTGCATCCCAGCAGAAAAGTGAGGGAAATCAAAAAAACAGCTACTGTTCGACGCATGGCATCGTCTCCAGTCACTGAATAGTCAAGGGGTATCAAGCATTATGACGGTTGAATGCTCGAAGCTCAATTACAGGTTCAGGCTCTGCGGCGGACGACACAATTCCTGGAAATCCCTTAACGGACGTCCATCGGGGGACTGACCCGAAGTCTGCCGGAACCCTCTCCAAAGATGATGAAATTGGGAACGCATTGTGCCAATACAGCATACGGCGCACGGCGCCGTCGCCTGGCCATTCGAGGCCATACGACGGTGAGTAACCCACCTGTGCAGTCGCAGTGGGAACTCGGACGAAAAGGAATACGAATATGGCCCAAGAAAAAGTACGAGTTTGGATTTCAGCAAATTACAAGCCCCCTCTTCTTGAGAAATTCTTCCGCTTATCCGTATTTTCTTACGCAGTCCCGGAGAGTCTTTCGGGTACTTTGAATTTCCGCTATCCCTTCTACTTTGGAAGTGAATCAGTGCCCGAAAGGAGCTATGAAAATGAAATCCCTTTCTGTGTGCAGCGCACTGTTTGTCTGTCTGGCTGTGTGTTCGCCCCTGGCGCAGGCGAGCCCGGCAGAATGTCCTGCGAACCTTCCGGCAGGACTCATCATCCGTGTATTTCCCGATGAGAAACTCACCGCAGGTCTCACTTCGGGGCCGACGATCTTGACAGTCGCTTCCGACATCCGGTTTTTCCCCAACCGGCCTCCGCTGCTTGCTCGGGGCTCGAAGGTCCTTGGCAATATCGTCGAATCGAAGAAGGCCGGCCATTTTTTTGGAAAGGCACGGGCGCGAATCGCCCTGACGTCGATTCTCACTTCCGATTTTTGTGAATATCCGATCGATGCCAGGATCGTTGAGGCGGGCCGCAACAAAGTCGAGGAAGACGTCGTTTTTGGACGCGGCCACGCTCATCGCGATCTCGTCGCGCTGTTGTTTCCGCCGACCACAGTCTATCAGTTGTTGCGAATTCCGGCCCGCGGGCCAAAGCTCGTGCTGGACAACGAAACACCACTGACCGTCAAGCTCTTGCAGCCGGTTTCGCTTGGAGAAGCGTCAATGCGGCTGACCGAACATGACCAGCTTGGATCGTTAGGCACCAGGTTCGATCAGATCGAGCGCGACGTTTCGAGCATCAAGACAGTTTTCGGTCTGCAGACCATTCCCCGTCACGAACAGGAATCGCCGCGGCCGGTTTCAGAGCCGTGTCCGGCGATGCGGGTCAGTTCGACCGAGCGTCCGCTTACAGGAAGGACAAATGTCGTGCGTCCCTTGCGAAACCTGACTCAATACCACGTCAGTATCTACCTGGATCGCAATTCGGTCACAATCCTGCCGCCCTGCTATGGCCCATCGATGATCACGACGCCGGCGAGAGAATTCAAGCTCGAAGCCAGCGCCAATGTGCTGACGACGGGAGGACAAAAACTAATCCGAATGAAGGTCGTCCCCAGTCCCGACGGAAGCGGATGGGATATCGTGCCGGATACCCCCGAGTCCGAAGCGGCCAGAGCCAACTGACGGCAGAGAAAACCGATCTTTCCGAAGCTCGCTCGCGTTGACACTGCCGGCTGTAATTGCGCGAGTCGCAAGTCCGGATATAAACTTGCCTTTGCCCTCAATCTGAGAAGGAGGCCTGAACCGTGAAACTAAGAGTTTTGATCGTCGTGACCTTAATTCTACTGGGCATCGGCGCCCTGCTTAATGCGCAACAGGCCGGTTTCAAGCGCACAGTTTTGCAGCAAGTTGATGCTTCGGTGCCCGGCCGCGAGGCTGTGACGGCCGTTGCCGAGTTTCAGCCCGGCGCGTCGGCTGGGAGGCATACGCACCCGGGTGATGAAGTCGGGTACATCCTGGAAGGAACGGTGGTCATCGCTCAAGACGGCAAGCCTGCCGTGACCCTCGGCCCAGGAAAGGCGTTTCATATCCCGGCCGGGACCATTCACAACGCTACGAACTCGGGTACAGGTACGGCCCGTGTGTTGGCCACGTACATCGTCGAAAAAGGCAAGCCATTGGCCTCACCTGCTCCAGCCAAGTAAGGAAAGCCTGGTACACGCTCACTCCTGGCGTAGCGCGACAACGGGCTATTGAACCAGCATGCGGCTCTTACTGTAGCGGCGCTCTATGAGCGCTGGATTTTCCTGGAATCAACGAAACACCGGCGGTCACAGACCGCCGCTACAGTAGACGGAACCGCTCTTCGACCAGGGGTGAACGGACGTCAGTTGGCAACGCCGCGGCTAATTTAGCGACGCCGTTGCAAAATTAGCGGCGGCGTTGCAAAAGATGTCGATGCCTCGAC
>QHXD01000433.1:12814-14636 GCA_003223895.1 Acidobacteriota bacterium | reverse complement strand
AACAAGGAACTCGTCGCGGGCAGCACCCTTTATATTCCCGTGTTCGCCCGCGGAGCGCTGTTCGAAGTGGGCGACGGACACGTGGCCCAGGGTGACGGTGAAGTCGATCAAACCGCCATCGAGACCTCTCTTCGCGGCCGAATTCAACTCACTGTGCGAAAAGGCATGAAGCTCACGTGGCCGCGCGCACAGACTCCAACCGACTTCATCACCATGGCGGCGGACCCCGACCTGACAGCCGCGACGACAACTGCGATCCAGGAGATGATCGATTACCTGGCCGGCT
The DNA here is from genome assembly GCA_003223895.1 of Acidobacteriota bacterium. GTDB lineage: Bacteria > Acidobacteriota > Terriglobia > 20CM-2-55-15 > 20CM-2-55-15 > 20CM-2-55-15. Next base: position 14,350 of record QHXD01000433.1, on the reverse strand, counting down.
CCAGGGGCCTCACGAAGCATCAGGCGTATCAATTGGTCAGTGTGGCGGGCAACGTCGCAGTCACACAACTTGTAGACAAACCCAACGTCGGCGTCCACGTAAAGATGCCGAAGAGTATCTTCAAGTCCCAGTGAGCATCCAGCACAATACCGGTCGTATTTTGACAACGCACGTCGGCAGCCTGCCGCGCCCTGATGATCTTCTCGACCTTATGAAGGCCAGGATCGGCGGCGCCGGTTATGACCGGGAAGTCTATGAAGCGCGCGTTCGGAGCGCCGTAACCGAATGCGTGCGCAAGCAGGTTGAAACTGGAATCGATATCCTGACCGATGGTGAACAATCAAAGCCCGGCTTCTTCACGTATGTCCGAGAGCGATTAGAGGGACTTGAGCCGCGGCCGAAGCAGTCCCGGAGGTTGTGGCCGGCTGAAGTCGACGCGTTTCCCGAATATTACGCGCGTTACTTCAAAGACGCGATGACGGGAGGTGCGATCGCTCCCGTGGTGCCCCTGGTGTGCACAGGCCCGGTCAAGTATTGCGGCCAGGAGGTGTTGAAACGGGATATCGGGAATCTCAAGTCGGCGGCATCAGCCGTCAAACACCACGCTGTGTTCATGCCGTCGGTGGCGCCAAGCGGTGTGGGCTCGAACGAGTACTATCGCACGGAGGAGGAATTCTTTCACGCGGTCGGAGCCGCTCTTCGCACCGAGTATCAGGCGATCGTTGAGGCAGGATTCCTGCTGCAGATCGACGACCCGTTTCTTACGGACATTTTCGGCGATCCGCAGCTCAGTCCCGCGCAGCGCCATAGCCGCGCTGTGATGTTTGTCGAGGCCATCAACGAGAGCCTCCGCGGTATACCTCCGGAGAAAGTGCGTTTTCATACTTGTTACGGCATTAACGAGGGGCCGCGTATCCACGACGCAGCACTCGAGGAGGTCGTCCAGTACATGCTGCGCGTGAACGCCGGCGCCTTCAGCTTCGAAGCAGCGAACGCACGCCATGAGCATGAGTATCACCTCTGGGAACATGTCAAGCTGCCTGAAGGCAAGGTGATCATCCCCGGCGTGATCACACACGCGAGCAATATCGTGGAGCACCCTGAGTGGATTGCCGAGCGCCTTGTTCGATTTGCCCGGCTGGTCGGTCGAGAGAATGTGCTCGCGGGTGCTGACTGTGGTTTCTCGTCTCAGGCGACTTATCGCACCGAAGTACATCCAAGTGTCATCTGGGCGAAATTCGAGGCGCTGCGAGAAGGTGCGCGGCTCGCAAGCAAGCAACTCTGGTCCTGAATTCTGGAGGTCCGTATGTCGATTCGTCCCGTCAGGCGGCTGGCGAAGGCGAAACCCGCAATTGAAGGAGCAGGAGTGCACCTGCGACGGGCGTTTGGCTTCGGCAACACATCCGACTTCGATCCTTTCCTGCTTCTCGATGATTTCCGTAATGACGTGCCGGAGGATTATCTGGCTGGTTTTCCGTGGCACCCGCACCGGGGCATCGAAACAATCACCTATGTCCTCGCGGGAACTGTGGATCA
>QHXD01000433.1:0-12772 GCA_003223895.1 Acidobacteriota bacterium | reverse complement strand
TGGATGACAGCCGGGAGCGGGATCATCCATCAGGAAATGCCAAAGGGAGATCAAAACGGCCGGATGCACGGTTTCCAGCTCTGGGGAAACCTTCCGTCGTCGCTCAAGATGACGGCGCCGCGTTATCAGGAGGTGAAGGCCGCCGAGATCCCTTTGGCCACTGACGACGATGGGACGCAAATTCGCGTCATCTGTGGAAAATTCTGGGGCAAGAAAGGACCCGTGGACGGTGTAGCGGCTGATCCGATTTATCTTGATGTTTCAGTCGCGCCTGGCAGGACGAAGACGCTCCCGATCGAAACCACACGCAATGCTTTCGCGTACGTTTTCGCGGGAGACGGAAAGTTTTGCAATGCCTCGGCGCCCCTGGATGTACCGACTGAGGGTGTCCGTTGGGCGGATACTTCGCCGCCGAGAACTGCAGACAACCGGTCGCTCGTACTATTCGAGGGCGGCGACGAGGTCGTCATCCATGCTGGGGAGGATGGCATCCGGTTCCTGTTGGTTTCGGGCAAGCCGCTGAAAGAACCCGTGGCCTGGTACGGCCCGATCGTGATGAACACTCAGGGGGAACTTCGCCAGGCGTTCGATGAGCTTCAACGAGGAACATTCCTGAAACACCAAAAATAAGGGAAATTTCCATGAAACGGAGTACGGATCGCATTCTCACAACACACGCAGGCAGGCTGGATGGCCCGCCCAACCTGATGCAAATGTCGAGGGACATCATGACGGGCCGCACGGTCGACCTGCAGGAGTTGCGTTCGCACGTGCGGAGCGGAATAGTCGATGTCGTTCGCAAACAGGTCAACGCCGGCATTGACGTCATCAGCGACGGCGAACTTGGCAAGTTCGGCTTCGGCAGCATGGCCTATTACGCGCGGCGCCTGAGCGGGCTGTCGACCAGAACGTTGAAACCGGGCGAAGCACCGTTCATGGCATTGCAAACGAACGAGCGGATCGAGTTCGCTGAGTTCTACAAGGACCTGCAGTTTCTGCCGGCTGCCCTGGAACGAACGATCTGCAGCGGTTCGGTCAACTATATCGGCCAGGAAGAAGTCCGGAAGGATCTCGAGCTCTTCAAGTCAGCGCTGGCAGAGGCGAATGTCAGGGTGGAAGAAACCTTCATGTGCGTGTTGGCCCCCGGCTGGCTGGAGCACTTTTTCTACAACGAATACTACTCCAGCGATGAAGAGTACCTTTTTGCTCTTGCGGACGCGATCCGGCACGAATACAAGGCAATCGTTGACGGCGGCTTCGTTCTCCAGATCGATGATCCGGCTCTGCCGGATACCTACGACATGATCGTGCCGGCCCCGAGCATCGACGAATACCGGAAGTTTGCTGCAGTTCGAGTCGAGGCCATGAATCATGCGTTGCAGGGCATTCCCGAGGACCGTGTGCGTTATCACATTTGCTGGGGAAGTTGGCACGGCCCCCACACACACGACCTGCCGCTGAAGCAGGTCGTCGATCTGTTGCTCAAGGTGAAAGCGGGAGCGTACTCGGTCGAGGCGGCGAACCCACGGCATGAGCACGAGTGGAAGGTTTGGAAAGAAGTCAAGCTCCCGGAAGGCAAGATCCTGATCCCTGGCGTCGTCAGTCACGCCAGCAACGTGGTCGAGCATCCGGAGCTGGTCGCAGATCGGATCATCCGGTACGCGGACCTGGTCGGTCGCGAGAACGTCATCGCGGGCACCGACTGCGGCATGGGCCTACGTGTCCACCCACAGATCGCCTGGGCAAAGCTAAAGGCGCTTGCGGAGGGAGCAGCGCTGGCGACGGCACAACTGTGGGGTAAGGCCAGCAGGACCTCGCGAATCAAGGGTTGACGCGAACAACAGAACGCGGGCTAAAGCCCGCGACTACATTCAGACCGACCCTGATCCCAAATGTAGTCGCGGGCTTTAGCCCGCGTTTCCCGCCGGCGTTTGGCCGTAAACGTGCGACTAGACACTCATGGGTCTTCTGGATCGACGGACTGCGTCCGCTTTGTTGACGATCCTGGTATTTGTGGCGGCCATCGCAGTCCTGTGGACCGCCCGCCGTCCTGTTATTTCATTCATCTTTGCCATTTTCTTCGCCTATCTTCTGGAGCCCGTCGTCAATAAATTTGCGGGCTGGATGCGGTTGTCGCCAGGTAAGGCGGTGGCCGTCACATACCTGGTCATTCTAGTAGGACTGTTGATCTTCGGGTTCACTGTGGCACCGCAGGTTATGCAACAAGGGCAGCGGTTGTCACAGGCATTGCCGGATCTTTTCGAGAAAGTACAAACGGGAAACATCGCCTGGCAACTGGGGGCTCAACAAGGTTGGAGCTACCAGACTCAAATGCGTGTCCAGCAGTGGCTGGTCAGCCATCGGGAAGACATTTCGAATTACGCCCACGAAGTGATTACGCGGCTCGAGCAAGCCGGTTCCAACCTGCCATGGATCTTGCTGGTCCCGGTACTGGCGGTCTTTTTTCTGAAGGATGGTTCGGAATTAAGGTCTTCTCTCATCAACGCGATCGGCTCGAGGAGCGATCGCGCATTCCTCGCGAGGGTCATGGACGATCTCGACTCCATGCTTGGTCAATACGTCCGGGCGCAGTTGTTGCTGGCGTTCTTCGCTTTCATTGCCTACACCACTTTTTTTCTAATCGCACGCGTGCCGTATGCTCCGGCGATTGCTGCCATCGGCGGCACGCTGGAGTTTATTCCTTTTGTGGGACCACTACTGACTCTTGTCATCCTCATGGGCCTCCGCACTGGCTTCTGCTGTTTGGGTTCTGGCTCGTTTGGCGTGGCGTTCAGGACTATGTGAACACGCCCTACGTGATGGGAGAGGGTCTCGACCTTCATCCGCTGTTGGCGATCTTCGCCATTTTAGTCGGCGGTGAAGTTGCAGGCGTCACCGGAATTTACCTGTCGATCCCGGTCGTTGCCGCGCTGCGCATTCTGTGGCTGAACTGGACTCGCCGCCCTTCGACAAGGAAAGCCGCATAAATCTTAGATTGTTCTTTATTTTGGCTCCCGGGATAATCAACATTACCCACAATTGACGCGGCTCTATCAGGAGGAGTGCCTCGGATGCCGACGCCCACATCCATCACAATTCCGACCGAGCCGATCGGCAGTGTTCCCAGACCGATCGCACTCATCCAGAGAGTAGCGCGGGATGACGTTGATAATCCTGACCTCGATCCTTTGTATGAAGATGCAATCCGAGACACCATCGAACGGTTTGAGGCTACAGGTTCTCCGGTCATTACAGATGGCGAACAAAGGAAGTATCACAATTTCTGGACGTACTCTGTGCACGGGCTTGCGAATACAGCCCCGGATGGTTTCAAAATTCCTTTCTCAGCCGGTCACACGCGCCGCATGTTACGGCTCACGCGTGGCCCGTTTCGATACAAGCGATACGCAGACCGTTACCTCGAAATCGCCATGCGTTATGCGCACGTGCCGGTGAAGCAGGCAGTCATATCAGCGTCGGCTTTGAGTCTGATGTACCCTCCACAGGAGATCGAAGACTACTCGCGAGAGCAATTTATCGACGACCTGCTGAACGAGCACGAAACCGAAATCCGGCGCTGCCTGCAAAAAGGCGCCTATAAGGTTCAGATCGACTTCACGGAAGGACGGCTGGCCGTAAAAATCGATGCTTCCGGGCATCTTCTCAACAGCTTAATTGACCTGAACAACCTCGCGCTGCAGCGGTTCACACCGGAGGAACGAAGCCGCATCGGGGTTCATACCTGTCCCGGCGGCGACCTCGATTCGACGCACAGTGCGGATGTCGATTACTCCGAGCTGCTGCCGAGTTTGTTTCAATTGAAGGTGGGAAACTTCTACATTGCGCTTGCGGGTGAGCGGGACCGCCGGCGAGTCCTGGAAATCATAAGCAAATACCTTAAACCGGATCATCGTGTTTTCGTGGGAGTGATTGCTCCCATCGATCCGCACATTGAGACGCCGGAAGAAGTGCGGGACCGTGTACTCGAGGCGGCGGAGTACCTGCCGATCGAGCAGCTTGGCACGACTGATGACTGCGGATTCTCCCCTTTTAGTGATGACACTTCAACCAGCCGTGACACCGCTTTTGCTAAGATCAAGGCAAGGGTGCTCGGGACCAAACTTACGGAGAGATTTCTCGGAGGTCGAGAGTGACGGGAGACGAAAGGGAGAACGACCTGATTCGATCGGTCGCCCTTCAGAATGCCAGCAGCATTCTCATCGCACGTCAGCGTGCCGAACAGGAACTGCTCGAGGCGAAGCAGGCGCTGGAGAAGAAAACAGAGGAAGACGCTGGAATCCACGACCGACGCAATTCTGGTCACGGACGAACAAGGAGTGATCACCGACTTCAACGAAAACCTTGTCGAGATGTGGCGGATCCCCCGCGAGATCATGGACTCCAGGCAACATCGCCTGCTGAGAGACGCCATCAGCCAGCGGTTCGAGAACCCGAGGCAATATGACTCCAGGATCGATGAAATTTACTCGGCGGCGGCGCCGCAAACCTCCGACGTTCTCGAACTCGCCGATGGAAGGGTTATTGAGCGATTTTCGAAAGTACAGTCCGTCGAGGGACGAATCGTGGGTCGGGTCTGGACTTTCCGCGATATCACCGAACGCCGGCTGACCGAACAAGCATTGATAGAAGCGGATCGCCGTAAGGATGAGTTCCTGTCCGTGCTCGCACATGAGCTACGAAACCCTCTCGCCGCGGCCTTGATGGCGGTCAGACTTCTGCAGCAAAAGGGTCCACCAGACCCAACTCTCCAGAATTTGCGGGCAATCATAGTTCGTCAGACGCTGCTCCTGTCCAAGCTGGTTGACGATTTGCTCGATGTCGGCCGCATCACCACCGGTAAAATGCGGCTCGAGAAGAAACACGTCGCATTGAACACGATTTTAAAGGAGGCGGCTGAGGTTTGTACGCTGCTGATCGAGCGTCGCAATCATACCCTCAGCGTCCAGTTCGCCGACCCGTCACTCTCGCTCTATGTAGATGCGGCCCGGATTGTGCAGGTCGTCAGCAATCTGCTGAACAATGCCGCCAAATATATGAATGACGGGGGGCAAATTGAGTTGGCGGCTTCCGAAGAGGACGGCAATGCTGTTATTCGCGTGCGGGATAAAGGTTTCGGTATTCCCCGGGAGATGCTGGACCGTATTTTCCAGCGCTTCGTTCAAATCAGTACACCGGGCCGCAGCGTGGATGGCCTGGGGATCGGCTTATCTGTCGTTAAAGCACTGGTCGAGAGGCACGGCGGCACGGTTGAAGCCGCAAGTGAGGGGCCGGGCAAAGGCAGCGAATTCGTCGTACGTCTGCCCGTTTTTATAAAGACGAATGAATAACGCGGGCTAAAGCCCGCGACTACATTTTAGAGTCAACCGGTTCCTATGTAGTCGCGGGCTTTAGCCCGCGTCCCAATTTCGCCTACCTTCCGCTTACAACGCTGAATTTCTGAATCCTGCGGCCCGTGTCAGTTTCCGCGATATACAAATTCCCTTGGGAGTCGACCGCGATGGTATGGCCGTGGGTGAAATTACCGAGCATGTGCCCGGGGCGGCCGAAGCTCGACAGAATCTTCCCGGTCGCGTGATCGAGAACGTGCACTGCTCGTTGCGGCCGTTCATCACGTACATAAACTTCTGCTCGGGATCGCGCGAGAACCCGATCCACCACACGGTGCCCCGCGGATCGGGTAGCGTGGGCGTCCCCGTTCTGATCCAGATGTTCTTTTTGAAATTGCCCATCTTGTCGAACACCTGCACGCGATCACCCTGCCGGTCGCACACGTAAATCAGACCGTCGTTGCCCATCGCAATGCAATGCACAATCTGTGCGAACGCCCCGCCGGCGCCGGCATCAGTTTCTTCCTTCGTTGCCTGATGCCCCCACTGCCGCAGGAATTTTCCCTGGCGATCGAATACCGCCACGCGACGGTTGCCGTATCCGTCGGCGATGTAAACGTCACCGTTGGCGGGATCGACGACGATGCCCGCGGGATTGAAGAACTGTGTCGGGCTCGCGTTCAGGTTCTTGCCTTTACTGCTGCCGTCCGAGCTGTCGAAGACACCGCGCTTGCCGATCTGCATGAGCAGCTTGCCGTCGTGCGTCCACTTTTGAATGATGCCGTCGCCGTTGCCGGTGAGCCATATATTGTTCTCGCGGTCGGCGAAGCAACCGTGGATCGTTCCGGGCACGGTATCCGAGTCTCCCCATGAATTGACCAGGTTGCCGGCGAGGTCAAAAATGAGGATTGAAGGCGCTTGTTTCGACGTCTCTGCCTCTTCGGCCGTGATGTCACGCCGGTTCGTGACGATCAGATGATCGTGAGCATCCACACACGTACTGCCGGTCCGGCCAATGATCCATCCTTCGGGCAACGGTTTGGGCCACGAGGGATCGATCTCGAACTTCGGCCCGTTGCTCTGAGCCTGCAACGGCGCCGAAAAGCGCCCGCTCGCCAGCCACGCGCACACCACCAAGACGACGAGAACCTTTTTCATATCGACTCCTCCGAATTGACTATCTCGAATAGGCGGCCATCTTACGTCAATCCCGGTGAGACAGACATTAATTAGCATATCGGCACCTTCGCCGCGACCGGCCAAGGCCGTCGCCTGCAAATCGTAAATGTCGCGACTAACTCGACTTTCCAGGAGCTAACTCGCTGAAAACAAAATGTGCAATTGCGGAACGCCCGGTGCATGAGTGAGGGATGGACGATTTCGAGCAACTGTTCAACATCCAATGGAGGGACGCCGAAGCGATCCTGATGGTGATCACGCAGAAGATTCCAACCCTGGTCTCCTTCGATAAGGCATATCAAAACGCACGAAAATATTCAGACGCCGAGAATGCTCGAATTGAAGCGGAGTTGGCGATCAAGCGAGCGATATCGCATATTCTTGCCGACCACATTGAACTGCTTCAGCAATTCACGGAAAACCCGCGATTCAGAGAATGGCTGACATCCATCGTGGTCACCCGATGCACAACGTCCGAATTAAACTCACCCGGCGAATGTTGTCGCAGTCCCGTCTTATCGCCAAAGGAAAGGGCATTCGGGGTGTAAAGCGCCTGGTTGCATGGTATGGTGGAACGGCATCAAAATGGGTTAAGAAAAGCAGCCCACAGCTCGAAATTGGCGGCAGGAACGTTGAATATCACTGGTACGAGCATGCTGGAATCGGAAGGTTCGAAGTGAAGCAAGTGGACATCAATAAACCATGATCGTCAAGCTGAAAAAAAGAAACCCGCAGTTTCGCGACCTTACCGTCAGACAGCCGTATTTGGTGATTGGCATTGAAGCCGATGACTTTCGGATTTTGAACGATGCCGGGCGCCCTTTCCTGTACCCGCGCAATCTGTTCTCTTTGATTGACAACCGGGAACCCAGCGACTGGGTGAACGAAATTGGTGACGATGGAGAACGCTATTCATATCCGCTCCCTTTGAATAGGCCGGGATTTTTTGAAGATTTCTTCGACCAGAAAGCCAGGGCCGTCCGAACTTTCTGGCGCGTGGTGAATCGCCGGCTGACAGCGGCCGGCGAAGTCGCGTGACCCGCCGCTGCCTCCCTAACGACACGGGTGCAAATAACTATCGACAGGGCTCGTTCTTGTTGTAACATCCGCGACCAATAAAGCCCGAATATCTGAACATGCCGGTTGCTGCTCCAGGACCAGGGGGTTCCGCGAAAGCAGCCGTCGTCGCTCCGAAGTGCCTTTAGGCCATGGGGTGAATCCCTGCTGGCTTTTTCATACGGCCTTTTTTGTACCTACGTTTCTTATTCGGCACAGGGGGCGAAATATCATGTTTGGACGACGAATCTGTTGGAAGCTTTTTTTCTGCCTCTCGGTTCTGACCGGCATGGCGGCAGCGCAGGTCACGACCGGCAGCATCAGCGGCACTGTCAAAGATTCCGGTGGCGCCGTGCTCCCGGGGGTCAGTATCAAGTTGACGAATACGGATACCGGGGTCACCCGCGTGGTGATCGCGGACGAAGTCGGACGGTACAACGCACCGCAGTTGTCGCTTGGTGGTTATGAGATCGCCGCCGAGTTGCCCGGGTTCCAAACGGCTTTACGTCGCGGCGTTACTTTGACGATCGGACGCGAGGCGGTGGTCGATTTCGCCCTCCAGGTTGGCTCCGTGGCGCAAGAGGTCACAGTGAACGCCGAAGCCGCCATGGTGGCGACGACCAACGCAAACCTGTCGTATCTGGTCGACGAAAAGAAAATCCGCGATCTTCCGCTCAACGGGCGGAATTATACCCAGTTGGCCACGCTCCAGCCCGGAGTGATCCCCATCCTGGGCGACCTTACCCGAACCGACATCTCCGCCGGGCATGGCTTGAAAATGAGCATTGGCGGAGCGCAGTCCACTCAGAATTCTTTCCTCATGGATGGACAGGATGTGAGTGACTATGCGGGCCAGACACCGGGCAGCGCGGCGGGAACCAATCTGGGAATTGATGCCGTTCGCGAATTCACTATCACCACAAATAACTACAGCACCGAGTACGGTCTGGTTGCGGGCGGTGTGATGAACGTGGTGACCAATTCCGGTACCAACACATTGCATGGTTCGGGATTTGAATTCCTCCGCAACAGCGCACTCGATGCCAAGAACTACTTCGACCAGGCGAACAAGCCCATTCCCGCTTTCAAGCGCAATCAGTTCGGCGGTGTTTTGGGCGGGCCGATCAAGAAAGACAAATTGTTCTTTCTCGGCAGCTATGAAGGCCTGCGGGAACGGCTCGGTCTGACCTACAACACTCCCGTCCCGAACCTCCGCGCCCACCAGGGCTATCTGCCGATTAACGGAGTCGAGCAGTTCATTGGAGTCCATCCGGGTTCACAGCCGATGATGAATCTCTATCCGTTGCCCAACGGACCCGACAATAGTGATGGGACCGGCCAGTTCATCAATAATCCCATTCAGCCATCGACCGAAGACTACGTGCTGGCGCGCGTTGATAGCCAGCTCAGCAGCAAGGATTCTCTGTATGGCCGCTATGTTTTCGATCAGGCCAACGTGATGCGTCCCGGACAGCTTGGCATTTATGGGACCGCCAAGTACGGCCGCGACCAGTACTTTCAATTGGCCTGGACCCGGGTCATATCGACAAAATTGATCAATGAAACACGCGCGGGCGTGAACCGGACATTTGGCAAATTCGATGCGGCGTATCTCAAGGATGTTCCGGTATCGCAGCTGGCTGTGATGACGGGCCGCGACCTGGCCAGCATCTGGGATATCGTCATTCCATCGATCCCGACTTCGGACGGCGTCTTCATCGAGACACCACGGCTGTTCACGAACACAGTCTTTGAATTCGCAGATAACCTCAGCTACGTGAGGGGCTCACATTCACTTAAATTCGGCGGTATCTTCAAGAATTATCTCTCCAACCCCAAGAGTAACCGGAACTACATGGGGACGATCAATTTCGCGAGCGTGCAAAACTTCATGCTGGGCACGCCTTCGCAAATCCTGGGGCAAATTGTGGAGTCGCAACTCAGCTACCAGCAGCGGCTGTTCGGGTGGTTCATCGAGGACGACATCAAAGTGACTCCCCGGTTATCGTTCACGATCGGACTGCGGCACGAGTTCACGACCGCACCCAAAGAAAGATATGGCCGCGCCGCCAGCATGAAGAGTCTCTTCGATGGTGGACCAACGATGGGGCAGCCGCTATTTGTCCCGCCTAAGGACAATTTTGCTCCGCGATTCGGGCTGGCCTGGGATCCTTTCGGGACCGGAAAGACTTCGGTGCGGGCCGGCGTAGGCGTTTTTCACGAGCAGCTTGTCCCGACCGTCCTGCGTTACACCTATGCTTCCATGCCCCATATCACGAAGGCCTTTACACTGCTGGGTCCGGGAACAGGCGTTCTCAGGGTTGACCCGGCAAGCGTCCCCGCCAGTGCCGCTTCAGGTCTGAACTACGAGTCCAATCCTTCGCTGCCCGCCCGATATCAGTGGAGTCTCAACATCCAGCGTGAAATCGTGAGCGGGACAACGGCCAGCGTGGCCTATGTGGGCTCCCGAAGCGAGCATTTGCAGTACAACCCCGCTTTGAACATGTATACTCCGACGTGCTGGCCAAGCAACTGCACCACGGACAATGCCAGTTACTTCTTCCCCGCCGGCCCAGGCATACCAAGAATCAATCCCAGGTATACGACGATCAACGCCCACCGGTGGGACGGCAACGCCTACTACCATTCGTTCCAGGCTAATGTGACGCGGCGCTTCAGCAACGGATTGCAATACCAGGGTTCCTACACCTGGTCGCGCAATATCGACACCGCGGCGACGAGCTTCGGCACGGTGATCTCCCTGAACGCAGGCGGCATTCAGAATCCTTTCAACCTCCAGTCCGAGAAGGGATTGTCTCCCATCGATCCGCGTCATCAATTCACCAGCAACGCCACTTACGACCTGCCGTTTGCAAAGGACTCGCGCGGCTTCGTGAAGGCGCTCGTTGCAGGCTGGCAAAGCAACGTGATCGTGACGGTGCGGGCGGGGGTTCCCTTTAATATCCCGAGCGGATATATCGGGACGGATGGACTGGGACGCAGTCGCAGCGGATTGGGTGCGCCAACTCCTGGAGACCGGCCCAGTCTGGCTCCGGGCGCCACTGTCAGTACCAGCGGAACCACTGCCGGTTGCGCCGGTGTTGCGGCGGGCCAAAAACTGGGCACGCCGTCGCTCTGGTTCGATCCCTGCGTGTTTGTGCTTCCTCCGGCGGGAACGTTCGGGAATCTGGCCAAGAATGCAGTAATAGGTCCAGGGCTGGCCAACGTGGACTTCGCGATGAAAAAACAGTTCGACATTACCGAACGCCATAACCTGCAGTTCCGCGCAGAGGTGTTCAACGTGTTTAATCATCCGAATTTCGGCAACATGATCACACCGATCTTTGCGGGATCAACAGGGGCCAGGAATGGCTCGGCAGGCCGGATCATCGATACGGCGACGACCTCACGACAGATCCAATTTGCATTGAGGTTGGCGTTTTAAGCTGTAGCGCGCTGGTGGGCGTGCAAACTCCCCTCCTAAGTTAGGAGGGGAGCTTTGCATTCGGCGAATTCAGGGCCGCGCCGCAGAGGCCGTTCGCACACTCTGCGGCACCGGCACGACAACATAGAGATTGCCGACATCCGTCTGTTTGACGGTCAGGTCGAGGATGGTCGTGCCGTTTCGTTTCTCAACGACGTGGCCCGGGAAGTAGCCGTAGACTTTGTCATCGGCTGGGTTGTAGTCGTCATACTTCTCGTACGTAAATTCGGTGACGACGTTGCCCAGCGTCGTTTGGACTCTTTCGGCCAGCGTTGCCTTCGCTATCGCGCCCTGTACGCCGGGGATCGGGAAAGTAACGACCGGCTTCCCCCCTTCCATGGCGACCTTCGTATTTTCGCCACCGGCGGCAGCGCCCTTCGGCGCACCCTGGGGACTGCTCCACAACCGGATAAGCCGTTCGTTGAGGGCGGCGCGATTGGGCGTGGCAGTGCCGCGTCCGGGGACCAGGCCGGCTCCCACCATATCTTCGTCCCATGCAAACTGGCCGCTTACAACTTCGATCGCCTTGCGAGACTGGCCGTTCGGAAGAGTGCACGTGTATTGCGCGCGCATCCCGGAAACCTGGTAGTTGATGCTGGCGCGGTAGTTCGTCAGCCTGCATGGCTGTCCCTGCACCTGGATAGTGCCGGTGGCCTGGAGTTCGAGCGTGGCGACGGCGTCCACTTCCTGGAGCCCGCGGAGCATGCCCGTGTACCACATCCAGTTGAACAAGACCGACCTGCGATCTCCGGCCGCTGCTGCCCGTGGAGTCGGCGGCGGTGTCCGCTGCGCCGACACCAGTTCGGTACTGCCAGCCAATCCGATCAGGATCACAACCGTTGCTACTGTTGAAACCTTTCGCATATTAATGTCTGACCTTGGAGACCATATTTTCCAGATCGACATCGCGGCAGGGATCGCCCTCGTGAATATAGGCGTTGGGATCGGTATTCAGCCTCAGTGTCCGGGGACTCATCACCCAGGGCTCCAGGAGCACTCCGGGATCGATTACCGTGACCTGATAGCGGAGCGTGTTTCCGTCGCGCGAGAGTTTCTCAATCACGCGCATGTTGTCGGTGTGAAAATAGCCGCCTCTGTCGAGCCAGGTGGAGTCGTTGAACCCGACAGAGTCAACGACGAGGGTATCGCCTTCCCAATGGGCGACGGAGTGTCCGTAAAAGGTCACGTCCTGAGCCCTCACCGGATCGTGCTGCCGGCCATCCGTCGGAATGATGCGAAAATCTTCCGGCTGCGTGCCGGCCCCGCCCGCCGCATAAAGGAAGATCACCTCGTTGGCGGTCTGAACGATTTTCGTGGGTGGTCCCATGCGTGGCACGCCGTACGGCTGACACTTGAAGATCGGATCCATGGTATTCGTGTTCTTATCCAGGTCCTGAACCTTGTCCCAGAACTCCGGCTTATAGAGGGGCCGGTTGGGATCCATTCTCCCCGTGAACTCGCCATCGACCGTCTGGTTCGTTTGTTCGCCACACCCTCTCTGGTTGGGAGCACACCTGCGGGACGGAAAATCCGCGTTGACATTACCGCTTTCGTCCGCTGTGCCGACTCTTCCAGCGCCGGCGGCGTTCCACATGCCGCTCAGATCGGGATGGCCATCCGCTGTGCGCGGAGTCGAGATCGCAGCCGAAGGGGTCGAGCCTGCCTTCTGATTTTGGGCCCATGACGTGAGCACCAGGCAAGCCGC
>QHXD01000432.1 GCA_003223895.1 Acidobacteriota bacterium | reverse complement strand
TCCACGGCTGGTTTTTTAAGGCGGTAGCCGACGGACCGGACAGTTTCGATGTAGCGGGGACTCCTGGCATCGTCACCCAGCTTCTTTCTCAATGAAGAGACATGCACATCGATGGAGCGATCGAAGACTTCAAAGTCGCGATCCGCAACCTCAAGAAGAAGTTGTTCGCGGCTTTTGACCCGCCCGGCGGAGCGCGCCAGCGAAAGCAGGATTTCGTACTCGACAGGCGTCAACGCCAGTGGGTGTCCGCCTATCGAGGCGATTCTGGCGGAAGGATCGATCCAGAGTTCGCCAACAGCCAGAGTGGCTTCGCGCGATTCCTGTTGCGCGTGTTTCGTCAGCAGGGATCTTCTTAAAACGGCTCGCAGACGTGCCAGAAGCTCTCTTGTCGAGAACGTTTTGGGGACATAGTCATCGGCACCGACTTCGAGTCCGACGATACGATCCGGCTCATCGCCCAGGGCCGTGAGCATGAGAACAGGCACCGAGGATTGTTTCCGGATCTCGCGCAACACATCGAAACCGTTCATGCCGGGCAGCATCACATCTAGAAAGACGGCGTCATAGCCGCCTTGCACCGCCTGCTTCAGGCCATCTCTGCCGTTGTGGACCATATCGACGGAGTAGCCCAGCGGTTCAAGGTAATCGCGCAAAAGCCCGGCTAGTTTCACATCATCGTCGATGATCAGGAGCCGCGTCGGGGTTTCATTGGGTGCGCTAGTCATACAACGTTCCCGATTTTACCTTCTCTTAACAATTCTGCCGATCCATACACACACTTCCTTTACCTGGGGGCGATCCAATAATGAATCAACAAAAGGAGATTCCACGTGACTCATAAAGAAAATCATCTTTCAAGCCGGCGCCGATTCTTCAAAACAGCGGCCGCTGCGGGTGTCGGCAGCCTGTTCCTGGATGTTCCCGGACTGTTCGCAGAGCAACTCGTTGCGACGCCGGACCAGACCGAGGGTCCCTACTACCCGCCCACGCTCCCGTTGGACACGGATAACGATCTGGTGGTGATCAACAGCAACCTGACTTCTGCCGTGGGTCAGATCACGTATATCAGCGGCCGCATTCTGAATTCGAGCGGCGACCCGATCCGCAACGCCTACATGGAAATCTGGCACGCGGACAACACGGGCGCCTACATCCATCCGTCGAGCAACGGTTATGCGAATCGCGATGTGAACTTCCAGGGTTTTGGCCGCTTTCTAACGGGCTCGTCGGGCGAGTACCTTTTCAGAACGATTAAACCGGGCCTGTATACGGGACGAACGCGTCACATCCATTTCAAAGTCAAGGCAGGAGGGCAGACCTTGACCTCTCAGCTTTATTTCCTGGGTGAGTCGCAAAATGCATCGGACTCCGTCCTGCAGGGAATTCGCGACACAACCGCTCGAAATTCTGTCATCGTGCCGTTCGTTTCAATTGAAGGCTCGTCCGTGGGTGCCATTGCAGCCAGGTTCGATATCGTGCTTTCGGTCACTCCGAGCGTGGTCCCTGTGTTAACGATGACGAACCTGACCAATCCCACCCGAACCGGCTACCTGGCAGGCGATTCCTGGCGAGTGGATTTGAAGAATGCGTCGGCTGGATCTCGGGTATATCTTCATCTCTGGAAGGACAATGTGGATCTCGGTGTTTCGGGTCCCTACGGGAGCTTGACGGATGGCTCCGGTGCATGGTCACTTACGGGAAGTTACGGTTCGAGCGAGACGGGTCTCTGGGAAGTCCAGGCCGTGATCGGCAGCTCCACTTCGCCCGAAACGTCCGCACCCGTCAATATCCGTATCTCGAACAGCTAGGCGTGAATTAAAACGTGGCGATCAACACAAAGACACAAAGGCACAAAAGCAGGCTCTACGTTCCACTGTGGGTCCGAATCCTGCTGCTGGCGGCTTTGAATCTGACGATTCTTGCGATTGTGTCTGTGATTTTTCTGCGCCTGCAGTTGAGACCGGAACTCGAATCGTTTCTGATGGCTGAAGCGCGGGAAAGGATCGGATCGGTAACTCAGCTCGTCGTGGCGGACCTGCAGAGCACGGATATATCTCACTGGACCGAAGTCCTGGGCCGGTACTCACGCGAATACGGCGTCACGTTTCTTCTCTATCGGAATACCGGCGAGCAACTGGCGGGCCCGGCGACTCAACTGCCGCCCGAAGTGGACGTCCGGCTGCCTCGAGGCGGACCGCCACCGCCGCCACGTGGCGAGTTCGGGCCGCCTCCAGGGCCAGGTCCTGGGTTTTTTGCTCCACCAGGACCTCCGTTTCTCGCCGTATCGAAGTCGGAGCCTCAATACTGGATCGGCGTTCGGATGCCGTTTATTGAAGGACCGAACCACGAATCCCTCCGAAGCGTGCTGATGCTCGTTTCACCGACATTCTTTACCAATCCGTTCTTCTTCGAGATGAGACCCTGGATCATGACGGGGGCTGTGGTCATCGTCATTTCAGTCTTGTGCTGGCTTCCTCTGGTTCGAAACCTGACTCATTCGATTGCAGATATGCAAGGAGCTACGGCCCACATTGCAGAAGGGCATTTTGAAGTTGAACTGAAAGCAAGGCGAAATGACGAGCTCGGGTCCCTTGGAACCTCCATCAGTCGAATGGCCGCGCGGCTCAAAACCCTTACCGAAGGACGGAAACGCTTCCTCGGAGATGCCGCGCATGAACTGCGGTCTCCCATCGCGCGGATGCTGTTGGCAGCAGAAATCCTCGAACGAGATGCACAGCCAAGTGCCCGGAAATATATCGGCGATCTGAAAGACGACCTCAACATGATGTCGCAGCTTACGGACGAGCTGCTCCAGTTTGCGAGAGCGGAGTCGGCGCTGAAATCTCCTGAGCTGCTGCCCGTTAATGTGTTGGAGGCCGTGCAGACCGCCGCTCGTCGTGAAGCTGCTGACGGCGCGGATATTCGCATCGACGTCGATCCAGCGATCGTTGTTCGAGGCAACATGGAGTATCTGGTGCGGTCTCTCGGAAATGTCCTCCGAAACGCGGTACGTTATGCCGGCGATCAGGGCCCAATCCAGATTTCAGCACACCGCAAGAACCAACAGGTCCAGATCATCGTGGCTGACTCCGGCCCAGGAATTCCTGAAGATGCATTGGACAAAATCTTTACTCCCTTTTACCGGCTCGACGATGCGCGTGACCGGCGAACCGGCGGCACGGGCCTGGGCCTGGCGATCGTCCGAACTTGCATCGAGGCGTGCGGGGGAACGGTCGAGTGCCGGAATCGCCGTCCATCGGGGCTGGAAGTCATCATCCGTCTGCCGGCGGCTTAACTCATCCTGTACCCGGAAATTTTGAAATTCTCCTCGGTGCCTCCGCCCAACCAGAAAGTGAGGAAAACTCTTCACTTCACAGGTTTCAAGGGGTAGAGTTATCCAAAAATAAACACCTACTCAGGAGGAAAGCGAAGATGAAACGCAGTGCCTCCGTGTTCCTGTTCCTGCTTGCCGGATGCGCGCAATATGCGCTCGCCCAGCAAGCGGGCAATGTCCCTAGCGACCAGCAACGACTTGGCCGCCAGATCGTGGCGCAGTCTTGTGGGGTCTGCCACCTGCCACCCGCGCGCAATGCCAGGACCTATGGCCCCCTGCTGAATAAAGCCGCCGGTGGCGGCGACGATGGCGTCGTGCGCGAGTACATCCGTGACGGGACTCCGCGCATGCCGGCCTTCAAATATCGCCTATTTGAAAACAGTACCCGTGCCGGCGCCCGCCCCGGCAGTACCTCGCTAGACGGGGGAAATGATCGAGTTTGAATAAAGGAGAAGCTCTATGAGAAACCTGCGAAGTCTGCTGTTGGCAGGCGCGGCTATCCTGGTTGCAGTGACCGGGGCCCAGGCTGCCGACCAATTGCTGAGCGGTGTGATCTCGTCGCCGTCAGGCCAAAAGCTGGAGGGCGTGACGGTCTCCGCCAAGCTGGATGGCTCGACCATCACAACCAACGTCTATACCGACGCAAGCGGGAGCTACTACTTCCCACCGATGCCGGCGGGTAAATATCGCGTTTGGGCGCAGGCGCTCGGCTTCGAAACCGCCAAGGGCTCGGTTGACCTCACCGCCGGGCGGCACCACGATCTCGCGCTGCAACCGATAACGGACCCCGAGACGCGGATCCGGCAGTTGCCGAGCGAAATGCTGGCGGCGGCGTTACCGGAAGCGACCCCAGACGACGCTCGCATCAAGAGGATCTTCACCAACAATTGCACCTCCTGTCATCCGCCGGGCTACATATTGCAGTTCCGCTTCGACGAAGCCGGCTGGAACAAGATCATCAACCTGATGAAGGTCGTGCCCGGCAGTGGCGTGTACCCTGGCGCCGGCGCCAAACCCAACCAGATCATCGAGCACAACCAGAAACAACTGGCGGCCTACCTCGCTCGCGCGCGGGGACCGGGCGAGACCTCGATGAAGTTCACGCAGCGTCCACGGCCGACAGGCGAAGCGGCGCGTGTGGTGTGGAAGCTCTACGACCTCCCACTCAATCCGGAGTCCGGCATCGGGACCAAATACAACGACAACGACGGTACCGATTGGTCGCTCGGACCCACGTCCAAGCTTGGGGAACTCCCGCATGACGGAGGTCTGGGTCTGGACGGCAACCTTTATTACACGGTCAACAACCCCAATCGCCTTGTCTCGATCGGGAAGGTCGACGGAAAAACCGGGGAGGTCTCGTACCTGAAGGTGACGGCTTCGAATGGTGAAGCGGCCACCAGTCACGGGCTGGTCCGCGATGCGAAGGGTGACTTCTGGTTCGACATCAATCCGGGCCGCCGCAGCCTGGGCCATCTCGACACGGCATCGCAAAAGATCACCGTTTATGAGACGCCCGCTTCCATGTCTCCAGTCGGAGGCGCGGTGACCATGGACGTTGACGGCAACGGTATGATCTGGGCCTCAGCGCCTGACGGCGCCGTGCGATTCAATCCGATCACGAAGGAGTTTACCGGCTTCAAGTCCCTCACGCCCTATAACAACCCAAAGGGCACCGGCATGACCTACGGGACCGCCGGCGATCGCAATGGCAACGGCTGGTGGGCGCAGATGGCGATGGACACGATTGGCAGGGCCGATATCGAGACCGGTAAGGTAACCGAAGTAAAATTGCCTCCAGTCAAGGCCGAGATGGAACGCATCAAGCCCGAAGATCGCGCGTTCTATGACAGCTTCAACGAACTGAGCTTCAACACTCCACTTCCCTGGTCGCAGGGGCCGCGCCGCATGGGCACCGACAAGAATGCGGATGTCCTTTGGGTGGGTAATTCGTGGGGCGCGTCGCTCGCGCGGATCAATACCAGGACCAGTGAAGCGACGATCATGCCGATGCCGGATCCCACGATGCAGGCCTACCACATTGCCGTGGATAGCCAGCACCAACTGTGGGGCAATCTGTGGACTTCGGATCGGATCTTTAAATTTGATCCCGGCGCTAACAAGTGGACCATGTTCGATCTGCCTGTGCACGGCACGGAAATCCGTCACATCTCGCTGCTCGAGCGCGATGGAAGATTGCAGGTGATCGTGCCCGTCTACCGTTCGAGCCAGATGGGCGTCATGACCTTGCGCAGCGACGCAGAACTGGCAGCCCTCAAGGCACAGGCGTCACGAAATTAACGTAGAGTACGGACGTAGCCGCGGGCTTTATGCCCGCGTTCAAATACCGCCGGAGAAATTCGATGATGGTGCTTGAACGCGGGCATAAAGCCCGCGGCTACGTGCCAGATTAACTTTTTGGTCATCCTTGATCGCTTTTTCGTGCCGCTTCAATTCTCGATGACCAACCTGTCTCACTCTGTGACGATCTCGCCTGACTCTCCGGCCATCGTGCGTAACTTTCTGGCCGTCGTGCGTGACTTTCTGGCCGTCGTGCGTAACTCTCCGGCCATCGTGCGTGACTCTCTGGCCATCGTGCGTGACTCTCTGGCCGTCGTGCGTGACTCTCTGAGCATCGTGCCTGACTTTCTGATGATCTTCTAAGTCTCACGGACGGTTTGATCCGACTTTCGGGCCGTCTGTCACGACTTCCGGACCATCTGTAGCGACTTTGGGACTCCATGACCGTCAGGCGGGAGCGTTTCTTCGCCTGCGAAGCCGTCAGGGACCTTGCCGTAATGGCGCTCCCGTTCCTTTGGACCACGTCCACCTCCTTTCTGGCTACATGTAAAGGCATTCGGCCGTCCAAATGTCACGATCGGAGGTCTGTGAGGAATTTCAAGCAGTTGCGTCGCTGAACCTCGTGGCAACGCTGGATCCAGGAACAAATCGGTCCTGAACGAGGAACGATTGTTCCCAAACTCGAAATTGGAATTAGACTATTTGACGTTGGCTTGGAAGGTGGCGTCTGAAAAGTCTGATTCTGACAACACTCCTTTTGTTGCAGTCCGCGGTCCCATTCACGCCGGACTCTCGATCCACGCAGTGGCGCATCGGATTCGATCTCGGAAATGCCGTCATCCTGGAAACGCCGGAGTTGAATCCCAAAGGGGATTCCGGTCTGGCAATTGAGGAAGCCGAGCGCCTCGTGCCGGATCCATTGTTGAGTTTCGGTCTCGCTTTCTTGCCATTCACCAAAATCACGACTCCGGCTCAACTGCTGAACCCGCGTCAATGGACGATCGTAGATCTTCAGGGAAAGGCGACAACCCGAACCTTTCAGGGATTGGCCGTTTTCATGGGGAGACGGATGTCGTCTACCGAAGGTGGATATCACCTGGTATCTGTTCCGCAGGCACCTTCCAGCCCTTTC
>QHXD01000431.1 GCA_003223895.1 Acidobacteriota bacterium | reverse complement strand
ACCTCCTGATGCCGGAGATGGACGGTTTCGAATTTCTCGAACGGCTCAGGCAGAGCGCCGCCAATAAAAATGTTCCGGTGATCGTCTGGACGAATAAAGACATTACCATGGAGGAGACGGACCGGCTCAAGCGGTCGGCTCAGTCCATCGCGCTCAAGGGCCGCGATAACATCGACGCGGTGATTAGAGAGTTGCAGCGTCACTTGCCTTATTCCGCTGCGAATCCTTCTTCTGTAGAAAAGCAAATTGGCGGAGAACCGTTAAAATCTTAAAGTCAGGAGGAGACATCTGCGATTCGACTGCTGAGAAGTAGCATTTGCTGTGACACGGGAAAAAATTAAGCGAAAAAGAAGACCAACGTCTAAGACCTCCCACGCGCGAAGCTATGTTCGCGAGCTTCGGGAGATCCTGATAGACAGCTCACCGGACGCGCTCATCGCACTTGCGCCCGACGATACCGTCCTGTTCTGGAGCGCCGGCGCCGAAGCGGTTTACGGCTATACCAAATCCGAAGCCGTCGGAAGTCGCCTATATGATTTGGTGGTGCCGGCGGATCTCATCGAAGAATCGAAAAAGGTCACGCGCGAGGCGATCGAAACCGGCCTGACGGTCCATCAAACGATTCGGCGGAGAAAAGATGGTTCGATCATCTATGTCGATATCACCGCCAAGGCGGTTTACGACGATCAGCACAACCTTAAATTTGTCGCCGCCAGCCAGAAGGACGTAACCCAATTGAAAGTCCTCATCCACGGAAAAGTCCTCGAGGCGAGATACCGCGGTCTTCTCGAAACGGTGCCTGACGCGATTGTTATAGTCAACAACACGGGGCGCATCGTGTTGTTGAATGGGCAGACGGAGGAGTTGTTTGGCTACCAGAAAGAGGACTTATGGGGCAAACCGATTGAAATCCTCCTTCCTGAACGGTTCCGAAAGGGTCACGTGGCCCACCGAACACACTACTTCACTGAGCCCAAGACTCGCACCATGGGCCCAGGTCTGGAGCTTTTCGCCCGCAGGAAAGACGGCACCGAGTTTCCGGTCGAAATCAGTCTGAGTCCCTTGAAAACCGAAGAGGGCACCTTTGCCATGAGCGCGATCCGCGACATCGCCGAGCGGAAAAAAGCCGAAGCCAAGTTCCGTGGACTGCTGGAGTCGGCGCCCGACGCCGTCGTCATCGTCAACAAAGGGGGAGAAATCGTTCTCGTCAATGCCCAAACGGAAACGCTTTTCAAATACAGCCGATCCGAGCTGCTCGGAAAACCGGTGGAGATGCTGGTGCCGGAGCGCATTCGCCGTAAACATCCGCAGCACCGGCAAGCGTTTTTCGAAAGTCCCAAAGTGCGACCCATGGGCGCCGGACTAACGCTCTACGGCCTGCGCAAAGACGGCAGCGAATTTCCCATCGAGATCAGCCTCAGCCCCCTCGAAACTGAAGACGGGGTTTTGGTGCTCAGCTCGATTCGCGACATCACGGATCGAAAGATCCTGGAAGAGCAGCTGCGGACCACGTACGATGAATTGGAAGCGCAAAACCGCCACGTCCAGGAAGCCAACCGGCTGAAAGGCGAGTTTCTCGCCAATATGTCGCACGAGCTGCGGACACCGCTCAACGGCATCATCGGCTTTGCCGAGCTTATGCACGACGGCCGGGTCGGACCTGTCTCGGCGCAGCATCAGGAATACCTGGCAGACATCCTGAGCAGTGGCAAGCACTTGCTGCAGCTGATCAACGACGTTCTCGATCTTTCCAAGGTCGAAGCGGGTAAGTTCGAATTCAAGCCTGAGCCGGTCATTCCCGAGCTTTTAGTGAGAGAGGTCTGCGAGATCGTGCGGACCCTGGCGGCACATAAGCGCATCCAACTCGGAATCGAGATCGATCCCGCTCTCACCGCCATCGTGGCGGATTCCAGAAGCCTTAAACAGATCCTCTACAATTATCTATCCAATGCCCTCAAGTTCTCTCCCGATGAAGGAAAGATAGTTATCCGGATCAAACCCGAGAACCAAGATCACTTCCGCATCGAGGTGGAAGACAGCGGCATGGGCATCAAACCGGACGATATCGGCCGGCTTTTTGTCGAGTTCCAGCAGCTTGATGCCGGCAGCGCCAAAAAATACTCAGGGACGGGTCTGGGATTAGCACTCACGAAGAGAATCGTAGAGGCCCATGGAGGAAAAGTGGGTGTGGACAGCACGGTTGAGAAAGGCAGTATCTTCTATGCGGTCTTGCCGCGGGTCTCCCAAATTGCCGGCGATATCATGGATGAAGAAAAACCCGCCGTCGTCGTGCCGGGCGCTGCGCTCGTTCTCGTTATTGAAGATGACGCCAAAGACCGCGCCTGGCTCGCTCAGGTGCTCTCGGCGGCGGGCTACGCCGTGGAGACGGTGGCGACCGGAGCCGAAGCCCTGGTGCATTGTCGCGAGACGCGCTTTGACGCGATCATGCTCGACATGATGCTTCCGGATATGAGCGGCCGCGCCGTGCTGGGGAAAATTCGCGAACGCGGTCTGAACCTTAAAACGCCGGTAATCGTCGTAAGCGTTCTGGCCGACAAGGGAATCGGGGTGGGCTACGAAGTCAGGGATATCCTGGCGAAGCCCGTCTCGGGGGATGAAATTCTAAAAGCGCTCAAGCGCTGTGGGGTCGAGCCCAGCAATCGGCGGCCTATTCTCGTGGTGGATGATGACGAATCGGCTCTAAAGCTCGCGGACAAAACGCTCAGAGAGCTGGGGTTCAGAGCCGTGTGCAGGCAAGATGTCACAAGCGCGCTCAGCGTCGCCTCGAAAGAGCGCCCCGCCGCGGTGGTCCTCGATCTCGTCATTCCCGAGATCAACGGCTTCGAGTTTCTCAAGCGTTTCAGAAACACCCGGGCGGGTCGCCAGACACCCGTAATCGTATGGACGAGAAAAGATCTCACATCGGCGGAGCGCCGCCATCTCCAATCCACGGTGGACTCGGTCGTGATGAAGAGCGAGGTAGCGGACGAACTGCTGCGCGAACTAAAAAATTGCTTCGAACGGAGAACGGTAACCCAGAAAAGGCCACCAGGGCAGTGACTTGAAACGTTTAGTTTGTTGAGTTGTAAATTTTGAGTTGAAAGGACCAACTAAAAACTCAAAACTAACAGCTAAAAACTATGGAGTTAAATATGTCTGGAGAACCTATTCTTATCGTCGATGACAATGCCACCAACTTGAAACTCGTTCGCATTTTACTCGCTAGTGAAGGCTATGACGTGCGCACGGCGGCCGACGCGGAGGAGGCCTTGAACATTCTAAAAGAATTTTATCCTCGCATGATACTCATGGATATCCAGCTCCCGGGTATCGACGGGCTGGAATTAACGCGCCGCCTCAAAGCCGATCCGGCGACCCAAAAAATCATGATTCTTGGGCTAACGGCATACGTCATGAAGGGCGACAAGGATCGAATCATGGCCGCGGGCTGCGATGGCTATATTCCCAAGCCGATCGACACCCGCACGCTGCCCGAGCTGGTAGCCGGATATTTACAACCAATGGAAGGGAAAAAGGCGGAGCGGCCTTGAGTCCAAACACACGCCGAAAGTAGCAACCGCGTATTGCCATGGATAAACCGAATCTTTTGGTTGTTGAAGACAACGCGATTACGCGCAAAATGATCCGCCAAGCCCTGGAGTCCGCGGGCTACGTGTATCAAAGCCGGGCCAGTTGGTTGGGTCAGGAAACTTCCGCGTTGGACCAGCCAAGTTTCATTAGGTAACCTACGCGCCATGTCATTAGACGATACTAATCCAACCGTTCAAATCTTGTATGCCGAGGATGATCCGCCCTCCGGCCGGCTGGTCCGGTCCATTGCCGAAACGGAAGGGTACTCCGTCAAGGTCGTGACAACCGGCCAAGAATTTCTTCGGGCGCTCTCCGAGGATAAGCCTGACCTCTTACTGCTTGATCTTAACCTGCCGGATGGCTCGGGTCTGGATTTTCTTGCGAAGGCGCGCATTCGATCGCCGGAAGCGCCGGTGATTGTCGTTACAGCGTCGAACTCCGTCGACGACGTGGTCAAGGCCCTCAAAGGAGGAGCCATTGACTACCTCACCAAGCCGGTCGACATCCAGCGCATGATTGTCTCGCTCGCTAACGCGACAAAGATCATGCGCCAGCAACAGGATCTGATAAAGCTTCGGTCAGAGGTGAAAGAGAGTTACCGGCTCGAGCACATGATCGGCAGCTCGCCCGCGACGAAACAAGTTCGTGATCTCATACGGCAAGCCGCTCCCACCGACGCCACGGTGCTCATCATGGGCGAGAGCGGCACCGGAAAAGAATTAGTCGCTCGGGCGCTTCACTATGCAA
>QHXD01000430.1 GCA_003223895.1 Acidobacteriota bacterium | reverse complement strand
CGGCATTAGCAGTTCAATCGGGAACCCCAGAACTTCGTCCTCGCCGTAGCCGAAGATGGCCTCCGCGCCCC
Organism: Acidobacteriota bacterium; assembly: GCA_003223895.1. GTDB lineage: Bacteria > Acidobacteriota > Terriglobia > 20CM-2-55-15 > 20CM-2-55-15 > 20CM-2-55-15. The sequence goes on along the minus strand of QHXD01000430.1, from coordinate 6,169 downwards.
GGTTCCAGCCGATGATCCTGGCTGAATCGTCGGCAAGAATAATGGCGTCGCTCGCTGACTGGACGACGGAGCGAAAGCGCAGTTCCGAGGCACGAAGCTCATCCTGCTGCCGTCTCAGTTCGTCGAGTGTGCGGGCGTGCGCCATCGCGTAACGCATCGAGCGCTCGAGCAGCGCCGCAGTGAGCTGGTCCTTGACGAGAAAATCCGCCGCGCCAAGCCCTATAGCTTCCCCATTCAACTGGAAGTCACTCGTTCCAGTGAGAAGAATAACCGGCGCCTTCGAGCCCGCTTCGCAGGCATTTTTCAATAACTCGAGCCCGTCGCTCGCATCGATGCCACAGTCGACCACGCAGACATCGGGCGCCGCCCGCCGTATCGCTTCGAGACCGGCCTCATGTGAAGATGCCCACTCCAGGTGGAAGGCCTGATTCGGAATCGACGACAACAGGCTCCGCATCAGGAGGTAATCCGATTCCTGATCGTCTATCAAAAGAACTCGAACAGGATGCTGCGCCATATACATATTGACGGAGCAAACAGACAGCCAATTTTATTCGGGAATCCAGCGCTGGATAGTGTCAAATAAAACATTCATGTCAAGGATGGGCTTTGGCACGTAATCGTTGAAGCCGGCAGAGAGATATTTTTCGCGGTCGCCAACCATCGCGTGCGCTGTCAGCGCAATGACGGGCAGGTCGTGTAGTTGAGAATCGTCGCGAATGCGCCGGAGAATCTCTGTGCCGTCCATTTCCGGCAACGAAATATCCAGGATGACGACGTCAGGGCGGTTTTTCTTGAACCCCTCAATCGCTTCGAGCCCGCTCGAAAATTCCACAATCTCGTACTGATCTTCGAGAATGGTTCTAATGATCAGACGATTGTCCGAATTGTCATCCACTACGGCGATCTTGCGCATGAGTGGAAAATCATATCACGCTGATCCGGCCTGTGCGGGTGCGTGGGGAAAATTTCCCAAGTTTGGAGGAACGGACGGCGGTCATAGACGTCATAGACCGCCGCTACAGTTGACAATTACTTTTCGAAGAAGTCCCCACTGATCGTCGAACTCGCCATCCCGCGCTAGCCGCGAATGGCTAAGATTCCGACGTCCGGGCCTTCAGAAAGTCCACGTACCAGCCCGCCATCTTGTGAATGAACTCGACGGTAACGCGGGGACATTCGATGCTCGTGTTCTTCAACGCTTCGAGCGTGCGACGGCAATCGAAGCGGGGCTCGCCCTGCAGATACTGGTAATAGAAGGCCATTTGCTTCTGAAAGAGAGCTTCCAGTTTGGTCATGGGCGTCTTGAGGAATGAATTTTCACCGACCAACTGGATGCCCTGGACTCCCAGCACGCGGCACATGTGCGGCAGCCAGAGCTGATTCTCCGTGGGGACCGGATTCGCCAGATGGTACGTCCCACCTACGCTTTCGACCCGTCGCGAAATCTCGATCATTGCATCCACGACGTAGTCTATCGGAACAAAATTTAAAGTTTGTGTCTCAACGCCGAGCACACGCAGCGGCAGCGTGATCAGCCCGCCTTCGGGCATCCGGCGGCGAAGCCGTTCCAATGAGGCCCATAGCGCACGAATGAAGGCATACACGCCGTGAAAGTGGGTCACACGTCCGGATTTCGAATCTCCAATGACAATACTTGGGCGATACACCGACCCTGAAACCGTGCCTCGCCGGTGCGCATCCGCAATCAACAACTCCGCCTGGCACTTCGATTCTTCGTATGCGTTCTTGAAAGATTGACCGACGTCGATCTCAGATTCCAGAACGACGTCCGAGCGATTACCTGCAATATAAGCGGTACTGACGTGTTGAAGCCGCCGCCTCCGAGTGCGCTCAGTAAGTGCGAGGACATGTTGCGTCCCGCCCACGTTCATCCGGAAGATTGCGCCTCGATCCTCCTGTTGAAATGACAGCGAGGCGGCACAATGCCAAACCTCATCGGTCGAAGCGATAATGTTTTGGATCACAGCTTCGCTCAATCCCAGGTTCGGAAGCGAAATGTCCCCTTCGAACACATCGAGATTGCGAAAATTCGTCGCTCCCACGTCACGCAGCGTCTGCACCACACGGTCGCGAGCCGAAAGAGTCTTCGATCCACGTGCGAGAACGCTGATGTGATGCCCTTCCAGGAGCAAACGCCAGGCGAGATGGCTCCCAAGGAATCCGGTTGCCCCGGTCAGGAAGATCTTCTTGTGCTCAGACATGAACCGGCTGAATCCTTTCAACCAATTCTTTGCCGTTGCTGGCCTGGTAAAACTGAGGGATCGCTTCGCGTTTACGGTTCCACTCACCCAAGCCTTTTCGAATCACTGCTCCCAATTCCTGCAGTGTGTTCGCTGCGAATCCGAAGTCGTAGTGAGCAGCAGCGCGGAACAGACCCGATTCCTGCGGCATCAAAGCCCGCATGCCGGTGAACAGCACAGGAACCCCACACGCGAGAGCTTCGTACGCGGAGAGAGCGCCGGGTTTCGTAACCACCAGATCCGAAGCGGCAACGTATCGGTAGATGTCTTCGACAAAGCCGAAAGTTCGTGTTTTTCGGTCCTGCAGACGCTCGATCCGCCATTGGAGCCGGTGGTTTCTTCCGCAGACTACAAGAATGTTCGAAGAAGCGGCGGCGGAGCCGCGGATCGTTTCGTAGATTTCAAGGATCGGTCCACCTCCGCGCGCCCCACCGTTTATAAGGATAGTACTTGCACCGTCGAGCTTGAGCGCTCTGCGGAATTCCTCAATCTCAGTCATCCTTGCCGGCACGAAGCCGGGCCGCACGGGCATGGGGACTCGTTCAATGCGCCATGCCGGGACTCCGCTGGCGGTGAGACCCTGCAATGCCTCATCGGTGGGAACGAAGTAACGATCGACGTAGGGCGACGTCCAGCCGCGCCAGAAAGGAGGGAACGGGTCCGTCAGAAATGTATAACAGGGGATGCCAAGTCGTTCCTCGCTTATGTAGCGCTGAATGAAGTGGTTGAGCATCGGATGGACCGACAGAAGGATATCCGGGCTCTCCGATTCTATGAATCGGCCGACATACTTTCGGACTTTAGAATAAAAGAAATGGCGCTCGTTCGGCCGCGCTCCATCGATCAGCCGGAAGTACCAGCCCATCCACTGGGGGCGGTGCGTAAGCAGGGTATTGTAGAAGTTGGCGAGGGATCGATTGACCCTCGTAGATTCTTCTAACGGCTTGCGAATCTTTACACTGAGTCCGGCGGTCCCGGCCGCATTTTCGACGGCCGCCGCCGCGCTGTTGTGTCCTTCCCCGGTATCAGAGGAAAGGATTAACAGTTTGGTCATAAATAACCTTCCATTTATAACACATTTCCTCTACTCCGGCCGGGATCGCTTGCCGATGAGAAAAGCATGAAAAGAAGGTCGCCGTCGGTCGCTCTTATCTGGATGTACCAGGGGAAGAATGCCCCGGCTCGTCTTGCAGAGATCAAGGGCTTCAACTACCCGGAATTCGAGGTCATCGACGCGGGAAAAGCCGGAGAATGGTCGCGGGCAATCCGGGCTGTATCTGCCAGGACCGAGCTTTGCGTCTTCTGGGTAGACGATGAGAAGCCAGTGGGCAAAGACTTCCTTCAAATGCGTTGTCGATTCCGAAGAGGATGCTCGATGAGTCGCCAATCGATGATGACCAGGCCGGACTTCAGTCGCTTCTCAGACTTCTTTTACCCGTCCTCGAGGTAACAGAAAAGGAACCTCGCGGCCGAATCCATCTGGCGTTCTCGTCCACGGAGAGACTCGCCCCAATGAGTATGGAGCCGTTAGGATCTCCTTCCTGAAAGTTATCGTGCCGTCAGAGAAGCGATGAACTGGGCATACCGCTCACCCAGACGCTCGGGACGGAATTCAGCACGGAAACGATCGCGCATGGCCTGACCCAGCTTTTGTCGAAGCGTGGAGTTCCGCAGTAACCGATCAGCGATCTCGACGTAGCCCGCTTCCCCGGGAGCGATGAGTTCGCGGACACCCACAAATTCCGATCCGGCAGTTCGCAAAACAACAACCGGCTTTCCTGCTCCCATCGCTTCGATGACGGAGTGAGCCCCCAGGCGAGGAAACGAAGCCAGGTAAACATCGACCGTATCCAGCAAAGGTGCGACATCCGCCACCTGCCCCAGAAAACGGACTCGGGGCAAGACGCCCTCCGAATGCAGCAGTCCACGGAATGCTCTTACATTGCCCTCTCCAGCGAACAGGTGAAAATGCTTCGGAAACCGCTTCAGGATTTCCGCCAAAGCTTTTAAGTAACCGCCCGGAAGGCTATCGAGATTGCCGAATGTCGCCGAGACGCTGCTCGCCGATTCAAGCCCCATGCCCTGCCGCGTAACCGGCTCCAGCGTCTGTAATCGAGTTTCAATGTCAGAGGCCGGCGGAATCCATTCTGCGGGATGGGAGGGAAACCGGGTGGCGGCCACCGCACTTTGCGAAAGATGAATAAAACCATCAAACAGATCCGCGTCCATCTCCGTGCCATGATTCACGTTCACCTGAACCGGCGCGGGCCGCGTGGCCGCAACACGAGCCGTGATCTGTTCTCCAAGACTCGCATGAAAGAACGCCATCTGGATTCCGGACGCTCGAATAGCCTCCGCAATTCTTTCGGCTCTTTCGATGAAATCTCCTTCGACAGAAGCAACGTTCGTCGAGGCCTCGATCTCCACCTGTTCCGACTGCGCCATACCGGCGGCATTGAAAAACCACGATGCTGCCCATTCGGTGGTGAAAATCGTCGACTGGATGCCTTGCCGTTTCAGGCTGGACGCCAGCATTCTGACGTATCGAGTTTGTGAATTGCCGGCCTGAAGGCTTCCCAGCACGTGCGCCACTCGATCCACCGGCCGACTCACCGAAATGGATCGTGCCGGCACCGCCCACTCTTCAAAAATCTCACCAATCCTTCGCACGCGCTGTGGATCCAGACCTGCAAAGATAGCCCGCTGGAAATAATCCATGGCGGATGCCGCATCAGTCTGGAGCAAGGAATTTGCTATTTGGAAGGAAGCGTCCGCCAGTTGGGGCTTTTGACCGGCGCGGTAGAGCGCAAGTGTGTAAGCGTGATTGATGAGGTCGGAGGTGTAGCCCGTGTCGCGGGCAGCTTTTTCCAGGAGAAGGACGGCAGACTTGAAGTCGCCTTCCTTTAGAGCCTCAAAGCCTTCCTGATAACTCACGGGCTGATGGTAATTCGGGGACAGACCAAGAACTACTGCTGTTGAGACCCTTTGCGGGCCTGGAAATGTTCCTGAGCCCGTCGTTTGAGGCGGGCCTTCTTTTTAGCGCGGTTCACACGGCGTTTTTTTAGGATTTCGTACTTTGTCGTCATATTTCCCTATAATAGCCGGTTTGGAAGTGAGTAGGGTCCGGTGACTCTCCTGGCCTTCAAAGCCTGTGGGGCGTCGGGGAACCGGCGTCCGGTGGGTTCGACTCCCACGCACTTCCGCCAGACACTATGCTGACGTCTTTGATGCCTTCAGCGAACTGATCGCTTTGGCTTCGTCCTCATAGACGTCAAACACGGTCAGCAGCTTTGTCATCTGCAGCAGGTCTTTGGCCTTTGCGGTCAGGTTCAGCAACTTGACGTCGCCCTGCTTGTTGCGAACGGTGGTGTAGGCGGCAACCAGCTCGCCCAGTCCCGAGCTATCGATGTAAGAAACGTCGCCTAGATTGAGGATGTATTGCCGAGCGCCCTCGTTTACCTGAACCCGCAGCGTTTCGCGCAGCAGAAGGACCGGTTCGCCGATCGTCAGCCTGCCCGACAGATCCAAAATGATCACACCGTCAACTTTTCGAGTTTTCACATTCAAACTCATACAACCCCCCAAAATTGAGTTAAGTCTTCAGGCCTTCCAGGCCTTCTGGTACGCGCGGAAATGCGGCGGGCAAAGGTTACCCTTATCGCTTTGGAGTTTCAAGGAGATTTGGGGGTAATCCCGAATTACCTCCCGAAATCGACGTCATCGGAAAGTTCGTTCTTGTCGTCGGCTTGATGAGGGAAATGAGTCGCAAGTTGTTCACCGACCTCTTCGATGCCATGAACAAGGCCACCCGTGAAATCACCATCCTTGAACTTCTCCGAGACCACGGCCGCGACACGATCCCAGAATTCCTGCCCGACTTTTTCGTGAATGCCGCGATCGCCCAG
>QHXD01000429.1 GCA_003223895.1 Acidobacteriota bacterium | reverse complement strand
ATCCGTTGTATCTGGCTAATGTATTAATGACCGTCGGCGTGGGCGCCCTGATGAGCCGAATCGGGTTTGTAGTGGCGGTGGTGGCGATGCTCGTGTTCTGTTATCGGCTCATTGCTCGCGAAGAGGCCGAACTTCAGGCAAGCCAGGGTGAACAGTACGAGCGCTACCTTAAAGCGGTGCCGCGTCTCTGGCCTTCCCTGCGGGCGCGTACTGTCTCCGGCAAACGCCCGGCGAGGTGGGGGGCGGGATTCAAGGCAGAGTTCTGGTACTGGGGATTCGCAGCAGCGGTTGTGGCCTTTGCCATTACCCTGAAGCTCATGCTCTTTTTCGTAATACTGGGAGCAAGCGTTGTTTTGCTCTGGGCATCGTCCGCATTTATTGCCAGGCTCTGAGGTGGTGTCTATGAATTCTCGAAGGACTTTCCTCAAAGGCGCCGTTGGCGCGGCCGCGTGGTGGACACTTCCGTCCGTTGCCGGCAGCATCACCGATCTCACCGGCATGACACTGAAAAGAGCGTCCGAGCTCGTTCGAACCAAACAGGCATCACCGGTGGATCTGGCTGAAGCGTGCTTCAAACAAATCGACAGATATAACGCGCCGTTGAATGCGTTCATCACGATCACACGCGACAAGGCAATGATCGCCGCGCGGGAAATGGAAGCCGAACAACAGCGGGGAAAATGGCGGGGGCCGCTGCACGGGATCCCGATCGCGATCAAAGACAACATCGATACCGCGGGGATTCTCACGACGGGCGCCAGCGAATTGTTCAAAGACCGGATTCCCACAGAAGATGCCGACGTTATACGGCGTCTGAAAAACGCCGGCGCCGTGATCCTGGGCAAACTGAATCTGCATGAGTTCGCGTACGGGGGAACCACCACGGTCAGCTACTACGGAGCCGCGCACAATCCATGGGCACTCGATCATCAGACAGGCGGCTCGTCGGGCGGCCCGGCAGCAGCCCTGGCCGCGGATCTTTGCTTCGGATCCCTGGGAACGGATACTGCAGGGTCTGTCCGGATTCCGGGCTCGTACTGCGGGATTGTCGGCTTGAAGCCGACGTATGGTCGCGTGAGCAATCGCGGAGTGATCCCGCTGTCATGGACGCTCGATCATACAGGTCCGATGGCAAAGTGTGTTGAAGATGCCGCCATCCTTCTCAAGGTCATCGCCGGATATGACGAAAGAGATCCCACTACTGTGGATGTTCCGGTTCCCGATTACGCACGTGCGCTGAAAACGCCTGTTTCCAGGCTGCGGCTTGGTATTCCTCGAAAGCCTTTTTTCGATGACGTCGATCCTGAAGTTGCAAAAGCGGTCGAGGCTGCGATTGATCTGCTGAAGAAAATGACGGCGACTGCTACTGACGTTCAGCTCCCACCCGCGGGAAATCCTGCAGATGTCTGGGCACCCGAGATCTATGCATACCACGCGACGTGGATCCAGGAATCGCCTGAGAAATATCAGGCAGCCACGCGTACCGCAATCCTCAGAGCCAAAGATGCCAATGCCGCAGCGTACGCGCAGGCGCGGCGCAACGTGGACCTGGCCCGAAGAGAAATCAAGAACGTGTTCTCGCAGGTCGACCTGCTCGTTACGCCAACGATGAAGCGGCCTGCGCCTCTTATCGCGAACGACGCCGGGACGCCGCGCGCGGTTATTGGCGGCAACCCTGGCGGAAACACCGCTCAATTTGATGTCTACGGAATCCCGACGATCTCGATCCCATGCGGATTCACAACGTCAGGCTTTCCGATTGGGCTCCAGATCGCGGGAGCGCACTGGGCCGAGTCCACAGTACTGGCTTTGGCATACGCATACGAGCAGGCCACGGAATCGCACACACGCCATCCGAAGCTGTCCTGAACAATTGAATCGAGCGTTGGGCTCTTACTGTAGCGGCGCTCTATGAGCGCCGGTTCTTCCTGGAATCAACGAAATACCGGCGGTCATAGACCGCCGCTACAGTAGATGGAACCGCTTCACGCGCGAATCTACTTTCTGACGTAGCTTCTGTGCAGATCACTCTTTTCTGCTTCAGCGCCTCCTCCAAAGTCAGCGGCACCTTGCCGCCCAATCGATCCTGGCCGCGAATCAGAAAGATCGTGAGGTTCTTGTGGACGTGAGGCCCGGAAATGCTCAATCCCTGCGCCCGGGCGTCAAAGAAAAAGGTTCCGGATAAAACTAGAGTCGTCCCCAGAACCAGCCACAAAACCGTTGTTTTCCGGATGCTATTCATGAACTTCATACTTTTACCTCCTGGTGGCTCCACGATCCGGTTGCACCCTACAAACAATTAACGTTGCGGCCGTTAAAGTATTAGAGACCGAAGGCATCTCCTTTGTTCCGTTTCCGTATTCAGCCGCGGAGCGGCGACAGAGTGTAGCCCCGGGCGCAAAGGTCTGTTGCCCAAAAGGAAACCATCGGCGGTCTGCACGTAGCCGTGGGGGCTTTATGCCCGCGTTCAAACACAATTAAAGAATTCTTCTGGCGGTATTTGAACGCGGGCATAAAGCCCACGGCTACGTCCTAAACCCAACTTGATTTCATTTGAGCAACAGGCCCCTTGCGCCCAGGGCTACACTCTCACGCCGCTACGCGACTGTACTTATGTCCGGTTTCGACTTTCCCCATTCGTCGTACAGGTAGAGGCCGGAAATAGGCCCTGTAAAGGAGAGCAATTATGGAAGCACGGATGAGAAACATAGCAATGATCGTTCCTGACGCCATGCAGGCCCTGCACGCCCTTAAGGCGTCCACGGAAAAGGGCGGCGTGCCGTCGCGGACGCTCGGCCTGGTCGAATTGCGAGCAAGCCAGATCAATGGCTGCAGCGTCTGCGTTGACATGCACGCTCGTTCGCTCAAGAAGGCAGGTGAAACTGACGAGCGCCTCTTCGCAGTGGCGGCATGGCGGGATGCGCCCTACTTCACTGATGCCGAACGTGCCGCGCTGGCGCTCACCGAAGCGGTCACCAGGCTCAGCGACCGGGCGGACCCGGTACCCGACGAGATTTGGAAGGAGGCGGCCCGACACTACGACGAGCCCGCGCTTGCGGCCTTGATCATCGCGATCGCCAACATCAATGTCTGGAACCGCCTCAACGTCGCCACCAGGCAGGTGGCCGGGGCGTGGGGCGGCTGATGCGCTGCATGTAAAAGCGTTCTTAGCCGCGGAGCGGCGACAGACTGATTAAGATAAGAAAAGGAGAAATCGAGATGTCGAAGTTCATGTATTTATTCCGCAGTAACCCGGCAGCCTTTCGGTCCATGTCCCCCGAACAGATGCAACAGACCATGAAGAAGTGGATGGACTGGAAAGATATGCTGGAAAAGAACGGCCATGTTAAGGAGTTCGGCGAGCGGTTGGATGGAACGGGCAAGGTTGTCCGGGGAAAGGCCAAGGCCGTCACCGACGGCCCCTATGTCGAGGTCAAGGATTCCATCCAGGGCTACATGCTCGTCGCAGCCACGGACATGGACCAGGCGCTGGAGTTGGCCAGGGACTGTCCTATTCTGGAAAGGGATGGAACGGTGGAAATCCGGCCCTTCGTTTCCATGTAAGAGAGATTCTTCGCCCGGAGGACCTTTACGGACAACGTACCGGGATTAGTCGATCATTTTTTCCGCCGGGAGGCGGGAAAGATGGTCTCTTACTTAACCAGGATTTTCGGGTTAGGCCGCCTCGACCTTGCCGAGGACGTGGTCCAGGACTCCCTTTGCCGGGCCCTGGAAACGTGGTCTGTTCACGGCCTTCCCGACAATCCCTCCGCCTGGCTCATGCGCGTGGCCCGCAACCGGGCAATCGATCTCCTGAGGCGGGACGATCAACTCCGCTACTTCACTCCGGAGCTTGTCCACCTGATGAGGCTGCGAGAGGATCTGTCCGTGGAAACGCCGATGTTTGAAAGGGAGATCCAGGACGACCAGCTTCGCATGATGTTCTCCTGCTGTCACCCGCAGCTCTCAATCGAAGTCCAGGTGACGCTCATCCTTAAGACACTTTGCGGTTTCAGCGTTTCCGAGATCGCTCACGCTCTCCTGGCCAGCGAGGATTCCATCGAAAAACGATTGGGCCGGGCGCGGAAACTGTTCCGGCTTTCGGGAACCTTTGAGGAAGTCACTGGCGCTTCGGAAATACCGAAACGTCTGGAGGCGGTCTACCAGGCCATCTACCTCCTTTTTAATGAGGGTTACCACGGCAGCCGATCGGAACAGACGGTGCGCGAGGACCTTTGTTTCGAGGCCATTCGCCTGGCGCTTCTTTTAAGTGAGCATGCGGAAGGGGAAAAACCCAAGACGTATGCCCTGCTGGCGCTTCTTTGTTTCCACGCCGCCCGTCTTCACGGCCGTATGGACGATGGCGGTCTGATCCAACTTGAAATGCAGGACCGCTCCAAGTGGGACCGGGATTTGATTGGAAAGGGATTCTATTTCCTGGAAAAAGCCTCGGTGGGAAACGAATTGAGCGAGTATCACCTGGAAGCAGGTATCGCCTCTCTGCATTGCGCAGCAGTGACCTATGAGAAAACCGAATGGCCCAAAATTCTGGAACTTTACGACCTACTTTACCGGATAAAATCTTCGCCGGTAGTCGCCTTGAACAGGGCCGTAGCTTTGGGCAATGCTCGGGGACCGGAAGAAGGTCTGGCCGAATTAACGAAGATTCTCGATCCGGCCAAGCTCAAGGACTATCCTTTTTATCCGGCAGCTCAAGGGGAGTTTCACCTTCTTGCAGGCCGCCCGGCGGAGGCGGCGAAGTACTTTGAAAAAGCCATCAAGCTCGCCCGGAGCCAGTCCGAGGCGAATTTTTTCGAGCGCAAGTTAAAGACTTGCCGTTACAAGGAGATCACATGATCAGTCGCAGACATCTCATGGAAAGTGCCGCGGGAGTTCTTTTGGCTCAGGCGTTGAGGGCGCAGAACAGCGGTGGACCAAAAGTTGTATTCCAACACGATCTACCGGACCTGACTCTGAGGAATTGGTCCGCCACTGCAGTGGAGGTCTCCTATGCGCCGGGTCAGAGCTCTGCTGCGCACCGGCATCCGGGAATTACAATTGCGTATGTTCTCGAAGGCGAGATCCGTTCGAAGGTTGGTGACGAGCCGGAGAAGACTTACACAGCCGGGCAAATGTTTCTGGAGACTCCGAGACAGCTTCACGCCGTATCGGGCAATGCAAGTGCGACCCGGCCGGCGAAGCTCCTGGCGATACTGCTCACCGAAAAAGGACAGCAACTCACGACTCCGGCTTAGCAGCGCGAGTTCTCGAAACGGGGGCATTCCGTTGAGGTCGCCAACGGAGCTTTTGCGTACTACAGCTCTGTTCACTCCATAACCCGTTTCATGCTGGATACTTTGCGCTTCGACTGCCACATTGCGATCTTGATGACAGGCATTAACGATGTGGAGGCATTTCTTCACACCGGCGGCGCGTTGGAGCCCGACTATTCAAACTATTATCGAGTGGTTCCAACGCAGCAGCCTCTGGGTGATTTCACCAGAGGGTTACTAAAGTTGAAATCATCGCCGACATTCTCGAGACCCATCCGATGACCAGCGCTTACTTCGCGAGTGGTAAACGGGATTACATAACTTCGCGCTGCGCTCAGTGATAGACCGGGTACGCTGGGCGGCGGAGCGCCGGCACGGGATGTTTGGCGAGCTCATCGAGCGCAACGGCAACGCCTTTCTCCAGCTGCGGGTCCTTGCCTTCCCGCCAGGCGTGTGGATCGAATTCGACTTCGATATCAGGGGCGACGCCCTGGTTCTCCACATCGAATGCGCCTTTCTCCGGATTGTAGATCGCGATTCTCGGTGCGGTGATGGACCCGCCGTCCATCAGCGGCGGATATCCACCAATGCCGATCAGACCGCCCCATGTGCGCGTACCGACCAGGGTACCTGCGCCCAGGCGCCGGAACATCCACGGCAAAGCGTCGCCGCCCGAACCGGCATATTCGTTGATCAGCATCACCTTCGGTCCGAAGATAGACGCGGGAAACGTAACGTCTTTACCTTCACGGGTCATCGCAGCGGCCAGGATGGGACGCTTCAGCCAGTCGACGATGTAATCGGCAATCCAGCCGCCGCCGTTGAAGCGTTCATCGATAACCGCGCCCTGTTTGTCGCTCTGGGTAAAGTAATAGCGGTTGAAGTTTGTGTACCCATTAACGCCAGTGTCCGGCAGGTAAACATAAGCGAGGCGCCGGTTGTCTTCCATCCAGGCGCGCTGGCGAAGCGAGTTCTCATCGGGGATCGGCACTACTGTAACGTCGCGTGCGTCATTCCCGGCCGGGTCTGAGCTCACCTTCAGTTGTACGGTCTTACCCGCCGTTTCCTGGAAGAAACTATAAATCTCGTCGGCGGCGCCTACCTGCCGACCGTTCACTGCAAGCAGATACTCGCCTTCGCGGACGTTTACACCGGGCTCAGTGAGAGGCGCGCGCAACGTAGGATTCCAGTTCTCGCCCTGGTAGATGTGCGAGAACCGGTAGCGGCCGTTCTCGATACGATAGTCGGCGCCGAGCAGTCCGCCGCCGACGGACTTCACATCCGGCCGATCGCCGCCGCGCACATAAATGTGCTGCGCGCTGATGTCGCCCAGCATGTCGGCCATAAGGTAGGTCAGATCCGGCCGGCTCACGAGGTTATCCACGTACGGTTGGTAAGCGGCCATCAGAGCCTTCAGATCGATGCCGTGCAGGTGTGGGTCATAAAAGAAATCCCGTTCGATGCGCCATACCTCGCGGTACATTTGATTCCACTCGGCACGTGGATCGACGTACACCTGCATCTCGCCCATCTTCAGCGATCCATCTCCCTTGCCTGCATCCCTGGGATCGGCGGGTTTCCCGAGCGCGTCCACCGGCTTGAGGAACCACTGTCCCGGCGGCGGTCCGCCTTGCGCCAATGGGTTCGGCGCCGGCTTCTGTTGGTAGAGCGCATTTTCGGCGTTGAACGACAGATTGAAGTTGGCAATGTTGTCCAGCAGTTTGTCCGTCTTCCGGGTGCAGACATCGAATTTGTGGAGGATCTGCGGGTTGTTACCGCTGCCGTCATCGATCACAGGCGACTCGAGCAGGTAGAGTAAATGAGTCTTGCCGGCGATCATCCCACTGTAATTGCGTGGAGGAAATGGCAGCGCCAGGATGCGCTGGCCGATATCTTCAAAATCTATCCGCACAGCCTCATTCGTGCCTTCTTCCTTTTGCCCGGCGGCTTCCTCTTTGCCTGCCGGGCGCAGACTGCACTCGCCGGGCTTGGAATCACCGCTCTTGATGCTGCCGGACTCCTCGTCGCTCTGCGGCGCCAACGGCGACTTCAGGTCTTTGCGCAGGACGGCAACATACCCGCTGCGCGTGACCGGCATCTTGAAGCTGCCCATACTGCTGGCGAGTACCGGACCAATGTCGGTGCTCGCGGTGAAATACAGATACCTGCCGTTCTTGTCGAACGACGGGAACGCCGCGTCACTCATACCATCCGAAATCTGATGCGTTTGATGGGTATCGAGCGAATATACGAAGACCGCATGCATGTGACTCGCGAGTTGACGCGTGTACGCAATCCATCGGCCGTCCGGCGACCAGGCATACTCAAATGCCGACACGTCAAATTGTCCCGTCTCGTCATAGGGATTGGTATCGATCAGAACCGGCTTGCCATCCGCCAGATCCAGGTACCACAGGTTGAGCCGTTTGTCGGCATATACAATTCTCATGCTGTCCGGCGAAAAGCGCGGCTGGTAATAGAAGGAACCCGGCTTACCGAGATCAAACTTGCGCGTTTCTCCGATGCCGTCCTGGGTACGCACATGCAACGCATATTCCCCGGATTCATCGGAGAAGTATGCGATCCATTTCCCGTCGGGAGACCATGCCGGATCGCGATCCGCAACTGCGGGTGAATTGGTCAGGTTGCGTATATCGCCGTGCTCGGCCGGAACGGTCAGTATTTCGCCATGGGCCTCAAACACGGCGCGCACTCCGGTCGGCGAGATGTTCGCGCCCTGTATTTGCTCTGCCGCTTTGACAAAATGCGGCCGGGTCGCAGGAAAATCGCCATTCAATCGAATGTCCACCGCGTGCTCCCGTGCTGTCATCGGATCAAAAAGATGAATCGACCCGAGTTGCTCGTACACGATGGCATCCGGTCCGCCCGATGCCGATTTGATATCCATGCCGTTGCTGGGCTTCGCCGCCTTGACCTGCTTCGTTTTCGTGTCATAGAAGAACAGGTTCACCGGTCCATCGCGGTCCGAAAGAAAGAACACGCGGTCGCCCATCCAGATGGGCGAGGAGTCATTCGAATTGGTCCGCGGTATTTTCGTGATCGTGGAATCCGACAGGTTCGCGACCCAGACCGGCGATGCCGTCCCGCCACGGTAATGCTTTAAGCCACGGTAAAACCTCCACGACTCTTTGAAATTCGTAAATGGCACGTATGCCATTCGCGAACCGTCCGGCGAATAAAATCCTTCTTCTGCCATAGGCAGAGGCAATTCCTCCGGGAGGCCGCCGTCGATACTGACGGTAAAAAGTCGATCGAAGCGGGAATAGCTGTTGCGCCCCGAGCGAAACAGAATGCGTTTGCCATCCCGCGTCCAGCCCGCCACCTGGTCCACACCCGGATGCGTCGTAAGCCGCTTGGGAATGCCGCCGCCGGCGCCCATGACATAGACATCCTCATTGCCATCGTATTCTCCGGTGAAGGCGATCATGGATCCGTCCGGGGAGAACATCGGAGCGGTCTCGATGCCGACATCCGATGTCAGACGCCTCGCCTCTCCGCCGTTGCGGTCTACGATCCACAGATCCCCGCCGTACGTAAACGCAATCTGGGTCCGGCTCACCGTCGGCTTCCTCAGCAGCAGATGGTTGCTCGGCGGCTGCTGCGCCGCTGCGACGCACAATACCGCCGCGCAAGCAGCCACCAGCACACAAACCGCAATGAACGTCCTTTTCATGAAAACCCCCTATAACTACCGCCTGCTATTATTGCCGCCAGAGCATTCGTCAAGCAAACCTAAGAGCCGCCGTGAATGGTCATTTCCGGAAGGATGGTGATCCGATAGTTGCCGCCGGTTGTAACAATCGCGGCGAAAGTTGCGAAAGATTCGGCGTTTGTCAGCGCGTCGTCTCCCGGGTAGCTGGACTCGAACGAGTAGGTGTCATGGTTGAACTCGCTGAACGACGCGTGAAACGCTTCGTGCAACGCCACGCCGGCCCGCGTTGTTTCGTGCTGCCGGTCGAAACAATTTGTATAGAAAGTAACTTCCCGCGATCCCGGAACGGCACTTCCGAGTGTGTCACTGCCGGTTCTGCCACGCGGGCAATTCACCTGGCACAAGTTTGAAAGACTGAGTTCGACTTCGCGGAAGCGCCGTCGCACCCAATAGCTGGCGTTGCCGAAGCGTTCCAGATCCGTGATGCTCACCAGGTCATCGGGCGAGCCCGGTAAGTTGCCGAAGCTGCGCCTTTGCTGCATTTTCTCTGCCCTGAGGTTGAACCGTCTTCATCCGCACAACGGTTCCGCATGATGTCACCATCGCGCCGTCGGTTCAAAAACATTCGAAGCCCCACGCCTGCGGGTCTTGCGTGGCTCCGGACACGGGCTTGCACCAATACACGCATCGGCGTCAAGACATTGGCAAGTTCAGACCCCGACATTCCGATTTAATCGAATAGCTCCGGCCAGGAGAACGTGATGACCGCGTTCATGATTCCGGATGGCGGATAGTCGCCTTTACCCCACCCCCCTGCGCTAAAGATGATCTCTTTATGGGCGGGAACGAGCGCAACGCCCGAGACCCGGTAACCGGTAATTTGCTTCATCGGGATTTTCCAACGCGGAGGAACGTCGCCGTTGTCATTAATGCTCCACGCGCAAATCGCGCCCCCGGTGCAAAGGTTCACGATCATGCCGGTCGGCGAGATGACGAAGTTGTCCATGCTCGCTACCTGGCTCTTGGGTCCACGAATGATGGCCTTCGGCTTCGTATTTCCCTCGGCCGTGCGATCGAAAATCAGAAACGCATTGTTGACGTTTACGACCAACAGATTACGAATGAGATCGGCGGCCACGGCGGGCGTGCCCACAATTTGAGTATCTGGCCCGCTCAGGATCCGCTTGGGCGGCACGTCGCCATTGGCGTCCCGCGCAAATGTGAGAATCGCGCTGGCGACGGTTCCTGGCTCTCCGGGGGCGCTGCCATCGCCGGTAGGAAGCAGAATCTCGTTGTGTTCGGGATCCACATTGACCTTAGAGTTGGCGCCGGTAGCGGTGCCGATGATCCTGGTATGCGGGCCCTGGATGACTCGAATCGGTGCTTCCTCTCCGTTTGCCCCTCCGCGGAATATCAGGATTGCCTGGGCCAGGGGACTATTCACAACAATTTCATCGTGAATCGGATCGTATCCGAAAGCGTGCATGGTTCTGCTGATCAGTGTCTTTTGACCTTGCAGTGTTCGAAGCGGCGGAGTGTTTTCAGTCGCCAACCTGGCGAATGCCGCGATCTGCGGATGCATTACTCAGTTCGGCACCAGCATCTGTTCCCGCTTACTGTCGTAGGCCACGGCCTGCGTCTT
>QHXD01000428.1 GCA_003223895.1 Acidobacteriota bacterium | reverse complement strand
CACGGCGCCGGTGATCTGGAACGTGGCAATGATTGCGACACTGGTCCTTTATGGACGTTCCCCGTTGCCGCGCCTGGCCGTGATCCTTGCGTGGGGTTCGGTTGTGGGAAGCGGGCTGCAGTTTGCCGTGCAGATTCCTTCTGTTCTCCGCGTCGCTCCAAACCTCAAGTTCGCCATCGATACCGCTTCCGAGCATGTCCGGGCCGTCGTGCGCAACTTCGTCCCCGTCTTCATCAGCCGCGGCGTCGTTCAATTGAGCGCGTACATCGATACGCTGCTCGCCAGCCTTCTCCCAACCGGCGCGGTCACGGGCCTGGCCAATGCGCAGCTTCTCTACACGTTGCCCGTGAGTCTATTCGGTATGTCCGTCTCGGCCGCCGAACTTCCCGCGATGTCGGGCGCGATGGGTGTCGATAGCGAAGGGGCGGAGGTCGTTCGCCGCCGTCTCGACAGGGGGCTCCGGCAAATTGCATTCTTTGTCCTGCCCTCGGCGGTAGCGTTTCTGGCTCTCGGCGATGTGGTCGCGGCGTGAAGATTCCGTTTACGTCTGGGCCATTCTTGCAGGCTCAGCAGTCGGCTTGCTGGCCTCCACCCTGGGACGTCTCTATTCTTCCACTTACTACGCGCTGCGCGACACTCGCACGCCGCTCCGGTACGCGCTGGTGCGCGTCGCGCTCACGACGATCCTCGGGTATATCTTCGCGATTCCGTTGCCGCGGTGGCTTGGCATCCCGGCTGTCTGGGGCGCCGCCGGATTAACGGCTTCGGCAGGTATTGCCGGTTGGGTAGAAATGCTGATGCTGCGGCGATCGCTGAATGCGCGGATCGGCCGAACGGGGCTCGGCGCCGGCTTCGTGATCAAGCTGTGGACAGGGGCAGCCGCAGGTGCGGCTGCCGGATGGATCGTGAAGGTGAATGTGCCGGCGATTCATCCGGCACTCGTGGCGTTGGTTGTGCTCGGCCCTTTCGGCCTTGTCTACCTGGCAGCAACGCTGGCGTTTCGCATCCCCGAAGCGTCGGCAATGCTGGACCGCTTGGGCCGGTTGCGACGCCGGCCTTAAGCTGCTCTTCGTCGCGCCGTACGGGCTGGCCTTCGTGTAGAGCTGGTTCCTTTGCGGGACCCCTGCTTTGTTGCCGTTCGTCCAAAGAGATTCAGGGCCTTCGCAGCTCTCCCGATGTTTGTGGATACAAATCGCCAGCCGCTCCGCACGGAGCCCACGATAGCGCGGCGCGTTTTGGATCCAAGGACCGGCGGCAACATCACTGCAACAGCGGCGCCGACACCGGCGGCCGATAACATATCCGTTCTTTTCACGAGACCTCCTACAAAGAGACTCCTTTAGTGCGTACACTTTTAGGGCCTTTTCCTGGAATGCCTTATGAGAGGGAATTGTTACAGTTTCTGTGCCTGGAGCGGAATCCTCGTACACATGGTCCCAGAGAGTTGAATTCAGATTCCATAATTTCAAAAGGAAACCATCGGCGGTCTGCACGTAGGCGTGGGCTTTATGCCCGCGTTCAAACACAATTAAAGAATTCTTCTGGCGGTATTTGAACGCGGGCATAAAGCCCACGGCTACGTGCTAAACCCAACTCGATTTCATTTTGAGCAACAGCTGAGGAGTCTTGGCTTGCCGATGTCGCCGGCCGCCACCTTTGTGCCTTTGTGTTTTTTAAACTTACTTGCCATCAACTGAGAACGCCAGAAGGACATTGCCAGGTATGCTGCCGAGCCGCGCATATCCTGAATTGACAAACAGCATCCCGCCTGCGACGACTGCACCGGGACCGTTGAGCGATCCCCCGGTAGCGCGGACACCGTTCACAGTCTGATAGTCGCGCACTGTGTCGAAATCCCACAGGACTTTACCTTCTTCGGCGGAATATGCCCGCAGATGGCCGTCCAGAGAACCGGAAAAGATCAGACCGGGAATCGCGCTGACGGCCTGGGACTGAGCGGGGCTACAGCCGCGCTTCGCCGCCGGGCCGCAGACGATGGGCGGCGCGAACCAGACTTTTTGGCCGGTAGCAATGCGAAGTGCAGTCAAACCACCGCCTGTTTTCGGATCGACAGCTTGCGGGCGCGGATCCAGAGCATCGGCATTCGGCGCGAGGCTGCGGGTCACATCCGAAGTTGCGGCATAGAGTTGCTGGCCATCGCTGGCCATTCCCCACTGCACGCCTCCGTTGGTGCCTCCCTGGCCCACACGCACCTGCCACAGGATTTCGCCTTTGCGGTCGGGATCGAGAGCATAGACCATGCCGGACTTTTGCCCGGCGAGCAGAACATCGCGGCCATTGTCGAGTTTTTCAAGGATCACCGAAGATCCGTAATCGTAATCGGGGCCGGGACAGTCGCCTTTCGCGCTACACGAGCTGTTCCAGACATCGCCGGGGGTGGTCTGCCTGGACCATGCGATGCGTCCGGTGGCCAGTTCAAGCGCGAGCACTGCGTCGCTCATGGGAGTGGCCGGAGCCGAGTAGTTGTCGCCGGTTGTCACGTAGAGGACGCCTCGCTTCGTGTCGAGGGTCGGTGCCGACCAGATGCCCGCACCGGAAGGTCCCCATTGGTTTTGGCCCGTCTGTTTGGCCTTTTCCGTGATGGCGAATGTCTTCCACACCTGGGAGCCGTCCTTGATACGCAGCGCCACCACGCTTCCACGGAACGTGCAGCACGGATAGTCCGCGTTGGTCGTGCGGCTTTCCTCCCAGGAAGCAACGGGGATGAATACGGTGCCCTGATACGCGAGCGCAGCGCCGGTCAGACGCGTGGCCTCATGTTGCTCGGGACGCTTCTTCCACAGCAGGCGCCCAGTCTCCGCTTCGAGGGAATAGAACCAGCCAACGGAATCGCCGAACAGAAGGGCGTGCTTGTCTCCCAGCGGGACGGCCAGGAGTGCCGAGCGCACGGGCCCCGTTGCCTGAAAGACCCATTTGACACAACCAGATTCGACACTGAGAGCCTGTACCAGACCACTGGCGCTTCCCACGAAGAGATGGCCGCCGAGAACTGTCGGCTGGGAAAAGGCGATGATGTCGCCATCGAAGCCATATGCCCACTTCAGCTTGAGGCGCGATACCTGGCCCAGAGGGAGACCGGCTGCATCGTTCGGCTGATAGCGCGTATTGGTGAGCGCCGGACTCCACCCGTTCCATTCCGTTTTCCCGCGGCTGGCCAGCTTCACCGTGCGGTCTGCGCAGTAGGCTCTGGCTGCAGGGAGGCCGTTACCGCCGGGGACTCCCAGATACGCGGCCACCGCCTCACGCTCCTCCTGACGCAGCTTCGTGGCGATATTGTTCATTTCGCCGAAGTCGAGGGAGCGGAGGATGTGAGTTACGGAGAGCTTCTTCAACTCATCGCGCGGTGGAATGCGGGCGTTGCCCGAATCGTGGCAGGCGGCGCAACGCTGCTTGTAAACGGCTTCACCGGAGACCGGGGCCGCGGACAGCGACGGCGCCATCATGCTCAACGCAAAGGTGATGGCAATGATATATCTCATGGGTTTGCTCCGCGATGCACTGTATACAACATCCGAAAGCGGGTCAACGGGTCTACAAATTCGTCTACAGTCACGCTGGCCGCTGGCGCTTCTTGGAACGGGCCCTCGGATTTTGGGCAACGCAGCAAGCTCGTCTCTCACCTGTTTGAGTGAAAATACCTTTCCTTTCTTCGCTTCCGCCCGGGCACGGCGAATAATCCTTCCAAACACTGGATTCAAACCAGGAGCAATTGATTCTCGATCCGCATTCTTTAGAGAGACCGGCAGCAACGGGTTTGTTATTCGAAGTAATCAAAGTGAGTCTGACCCCAAATCGGATGCGTAGTCCGCAAGCGGTCTGGATGCTTTTCGAAGTTCTAAGGTTTTCATCCGCGTTTCAACCTCCGGTTCGTGGGAAAGTTGCACTTCAATCGAATCCACGAGTCTGGTGCGCCCACTCGCGGAGAAACCACGAAGTTGAGGCCTTGCTGCCGAGACGAACCGAATTTTCATAAGGCACCGAAGGATCTTAACATCCAGGGTACCGGCACACGCCCGGCCCCGAATACAAGGCACGGACCAATAACGGACCAATATAAGAGGGCCGGCAGTCTTCGGAGACTCTAAAAACGTCCGATTAGCAATTCGCCATGGACAGGCCGCATCCTTTGAACTTGACTTGGTCCTGGAGGCGCGTAAGATTCGTTCCAAGTGGGACGGGACAGGGCAATTCGCGCTGGAATTAGGGGTTAATCGTTCGCAAGAGAGGAGCTTTCCAATGCCAAACTTCGCCAGATCGATCCTTGTCGTGGGAATGCTGGTTTTCTCGCCATGGGTGCTAGCCCAGGACGATCCTGGCTCCATTAGCGGCATGGTTTCCGACTCAAACCATGCAGTCGTTCCCGGCGCTCCGATTCAGGTGAAAAGCGTGCAGACCGGGGCCATCTACAAGGCGACGAGTTCGTCGACAGGCAACTACACGCTTGGGCCATTGCCGGCAGGAACCTATGACCTGTTCATCGTGATGCCGGGTTTCATCACTTATCGGAAACCGGGCGTCGTGATCCAGGGGGGACAAAAACTGCGCCTTGACATTCCGCTCGCGGAAGCCCAGCTGAATACCTTGGGCGATGGACGTGAATTTTATACGGACATCCGCGGCGTGCATTCGGTGCCGTCCGGCCCAGCGCCCCGCACCCCAGATGGCAAACCAGACTTTACGGGAGTTTGGCATCCCGTCAGGGATGCCGATCCCGACGCGGAGATCTACGCGGAGAAGCCGCCCGCGCTGCCTTGGGCAGCAGCTATTGCCAAAGAGCGGACAGAG
>QHXD01000427.1:7559-7885 GCA_003223895.1 Acidobacteriota bacterium | reverse complement strand
GTTCGAAAAGATGGAGGACGCGGCGACCTGGTTCGACAAGACACCGATGACCGATGCACAACGGCTGCAGATCGGCCGCACCAACGCCATCAAGCTGTTCAAACTGAATCTAATGTAGTCGCGGACTTTAGCCCGCGTTGTTGTGGTCGGACTCCTGAATCAAGCCCTTCGCCTTTCGAAGGATTGTCTTTTCTTGTGGATAGCTGGCGTTACGGATCGCTTCGTCGATCGGAAACCATTGCACGTGATCCACTTCGCGGTCGTGCTGCGACGGATCTCCTTCGGTATACTTACACAGATAAAATGTGACGATCTTGAAAACGCGC
>QHXD01000427.1:2553-7531 GCA_003223895.1 Acidobacteriota bacterium | reverse complement strand
ATCCTGGACACTATGGTTCCGGACAACCCGGTCTCTTCGCGGGCCTCGCGTTGCGCGGCGTGTTCGGGTTGCTCCCCAGGTTCGATCAACCCTTTGGGAAGCGCCCAGGCCTTGCGATCGCGCGGTTGAATAAGCGCGACCTCCGTCAGATTGTCTGTCGTTCTGTACACGACGCATCCTGCTGAAATCTCTCGCCTCGACATCTCTTAGAAGATATTACAATATCTCAGGCTGCGAGCCGCGACGGGGCTTGCAACAATTCCGGCACAATGGCCCAAAGCAGACTCCATGCGCCCGCTTCCCTTTCCAGGCAAGCCACGCCGCCATTCTGAAATTTAACGGGACGCTTATCCGGGGTTCCGGTCATCAGCAACGATGTCAACCTCTCCAGATGGGGAAGGTGACCGACGATGAGGATATCGTCCGTATAAACCTTCAGAAAGTTTGAGGCAATCGAGGGATCATCGGACGGATCCAGCCCGCTGGTGTGCGTTGGACCGGCCGGGCAACGTATCGTGATGCCGAGAATGTGAGCGGTTTCTTCAGCCCTCAACTTCCCACTATGTTGAATCAATGAGACCGATATTCGTAATCCGCGTAGAAATTCGCCGACGCGTGTGACTTCTTCCCGCCCGGCGTCGGAAAGGCCGCGATTGGGATCTTCATCTGCCGGTTTAGCTTTCCCGTGTTGAACCAGATACGCGCGCATATGACCCCCTTTGAGCTATTATGGACCGAAGCATGGAGGAGCACTAATAATGACCGTGGATATTCAAAAAATCATTAAGGCAGATCAGGATTATCTGGTTCATCCGCTCTACCATCCCAACGATGCGAAGGAGCCTTTCGTCTGGGTCAAGGGCGAAGGCGCAAAGCTGCGAACCGCCGATGGCCGCGAGTTCATCGATGGTCTCGCCTGTTTATGGAACGTTACCCTTGGACACGGCCGCAAGGAGCTTGCACAGGCTGCGGCCAGACAGATGGAGCAGGTGGCCTTTGCATCGGCATACACGGGCCATACAAACATCCCCGCCGTGCAACTGGCCGAAAAACTAGCGCAGCGGTGTTACCCCTCGATAAATCACTTTTTTTTCGCATCGGGTGGCGGCGAGGCGAACGACAGCGCGATCAAGACGGCTCGTTTCTTCTGGATCACTCAAGGCCGGCCGGAAAAGACGAAGATCATCAGCCGTGAGCACGCCTATCACGGTGTAACCATGGGCGCCATGAGCGCGACGGGCATTCCATCCTACTGGCCGATGTTCGGAGGAAAGCTGCCCGGTTTTATCCATATTCCGTCGCCGTATCCGTATCGATTCGTTTCAGATAATCCTTCGGTGAGCCAGGGACGAGTGGCGGCTGATCACCTCGAGAAGGCAATCCTTCGGGAAGGAGCGGACACCGTTGCGGCTTTCATCGCGGAACCGGTCCAGGGCGCGGGCGGTTTGATCGTACCTCAGGACGATTACTTTCCTCGGATTCGCGAGATCTGCAACAAGTACGACGTACTGTTTGTGGCTGACGAGGTGATCACCGGCTTCGGACGAACGGGAACCTGGTTTGGTCTTGAAAAATGGGGGGTCGAGCCGGACATGATTTCCTTTGCGAAGGGCATTACCTCCGGATATCTCCCGCTTGGGGGCATCGGGTTATCGGACCGCGTCTATAAAGTCATGGCTGAAGCTCCGCCCGACCGCCGCTGGATGCATGCCTTTACCTATTCCGCTCATCCGACCTGCTGCGCCGTGGGCGTAGCGACCATGGACATTCTCGAGAGGGAAGGACTTGTCGAAGAGGCGGCCAGGAAAGGGAAGCGGCTGCTCGATGGCTTGATGCAACTGTCGTCTCTCGAGAACGTCGGCGATGTCCGCGGCCGCGGCCTGATGTGTGGCGTTGAGCTTGTCGAAGACAAGGCCACGAAAAAAGCATTCCCCGCGTCGATGAAGTTTGGTCCGCGCGTGCTGAAGGAGTGCTACAAGCGAGGTCTGGTCAGCCGCATCAAAGACGACATCTACTTGCTCGCTCCACCGTTCGTTATTTCCGATGCCGATATCGATCGGTCGGTGAGTATCCTGGGCGAAGCGATTTCGGCGGCAAGAGCGAACTAGCCAGAAAGAAGCCAGAAGCCAAGAAGCCAGAAGCCAGAATGGGGATTCCCCTATTCTGGCTTCTTGGCTTCTGGCTTCTGGCTTCCTGGCTTCCTGCCCCGCTTCTTCTCCGCTTCCTCCAACCGTCTCTTTACTTCCGTCTCTTCGCCCGTTTCCTCACCGTGGTAGTACTTGCGGCCTTTGAGGGAATCAGGCAGGCAGTCCATGTCCGCAACTTTACCTTCGACGTCATGAGAGTATTGATAGCCTTTGCCGTAGCCGAGTTTTTTCATGAGGCCGGTGGGAGCATTGCGGATGTGGAGAGGAACCGGATCGTTGCGGGTGTTTTCGACGTCGGAAACCACGGCCTCGTACGCGGTCGTGACGGAATTCGATTTCGGGGCGGCGGCCAGATAGATCACGCATTGGGCGAGTGCCAGTTTGCCTTCCGGGAGACCGATGAAGTTGAAGGCATCTTTCGCGTCAAGGGCGATGCGAAGAGCCCGCGGATCGGCCAGGCCAATGTCTTCGGAGGCAAACCGGATCAGGCGCCGGGCGATGTACAACCCGTCTTCGCCGGCTTCGAGCATTCTGGCGAGCCAGTAGAGAGCCGCGTCCGCGTCGGAGTTCCGCAGCGATTTATGGAGCGCCGAGATGATGTTGTAGTGCTCCTCGCCGGTCTTGTCGTAAAGCAGCGTTTTTTGTGACGCCTGCTCGATCGTGGTTTTCGTAATGGGTTGGCCCGGAGCCGTTCCCTGGACCGCCAGCTCGAGGATATTGAGCGCGGTGCGGGCATCGCCATTGGCCAGACCAGCGATCGCATTGAGCGATGCGTCGTCGACGTTGAATTTTTCGCGAGCGACCGCTCGGCGCAGCAAGGTCATGATGTCTTCGTCGGAGAGCGCCTCCAGGACGAAGACACGGGTCCGCGACAAAAGCGCGGAGATGACCTCGAACGAGGGGTTCTCGGTGGTGGCTCCAATCAGCGTGATATTTCCTCGCTCGACATGCGGCAGAAATGCATCCTGCTGGGCCTTGTTGAATCGATGAATCTCATCGACGAACACGATTGTACGGCGTCCCAGCCGGCGGGCTCTTTCCGCTCCGGCCATGATCTCCTTGATCTCCTTGATGCCGGCCATGACGGCACTGAAAGGGACGAATGTGGACTTTGTGATCCTTGCGATGATGTGGGCCAGCGTGGTCTTTCCCACCCCAGGCGGTCCCCACAGGATCATGGACGGAACCTGGTCGCGCTCGATCGCCGTCCGCAGCGGTTTGCCGGGATCGAGCAGATGGCGCTGCCCGAGGATCTCGTCCAGCGTCTGCGGCCGCATGCGATCCGCAAGCGGCGCATCCGGTGCGGGACCGCTGGGTTTCTCGTCTTCGAAAAGAGAACCGCTCATCGGTTCATCCTTTGCTTCGAGGCTTCGTAGAGGATGACCGCCGCGGCGATCGCCGAATTGAGCGATTCGACTGCCGCGCACTGAGGAATCCGGAGCTGGACATCGCAAAGATCCTTTTCCTCTTCCGAGAGCCCGTGGCCTTCATTCCCGATAACGATCGCCGAAGGTTTATTCCAGTCCCATTCATCGATCGTCTGTTGTGCAGAAGGAGCGGTACCAACGATGCCTATCCCTGACGCCTTCAACATGGAAGCAGCCTGTCGTATATCGAGGTCCCAGACGTGAGGAAGGCGAAACACACTGCCTGCGCTGGCTCGCACCGTTTTGGAATTGAGAGCGCTTGCGGTTCCAACGGTCGCCAGGCAGCCGTCGGCACCAAACGATTCCGCCACGCGGAGGATCGTTCCGACGTTTCCCGGGTCCTGCAACCGGACCAGCATGACGATCAGGGGATTCGCTGTGGATACGATGTCCGGCAACCTGAAGTACCTCGGGCGAACCAGGGCGATGATCCCTTGTGACGTTTCCGTGCTTTGGATGGTCTTAAATATTGCAGGGTCGATTTCGTAAACCTGCGAAGAAGAGCTCACGGCAGGTACTACCGTGCCCCGGCGAGCAAACACACTCGCGATCTCCAGGCCGCTCTGCTGCGCTTCTTCGAGCAGCCTGGGCCCTTCGATGGGCAGCCAGCCATCACGGGTGAGGGTGCTGTGGTCGATAGCCTTTCGGATATCGACAAGCTTCGGGTTGTGCTTGCCTAGCGAGAGAGTCTCCAAGGATAATTCGGCTCCGATGGAAGCGTTTCATACCGATAGTATCTCGGAAAGTGACTTCACTCTGATTCTATCCATTTTGCGGCATGGAGGCGTCATTGGCTTTCCAACCGACACCGCGGCGATTGATCGCATCTTCAACATCAAGGGCCGAGCCGAAACGAAACCGATCCTGTTGCTGGTGGATTCCATTCGCATGGTGGAGTCGATAAGCGATCCGAATCAGATGTTCTATTCCGTTGCGAGCCGGTTCTGGCCGGGGCCTCTCAGCCTGGTTGTGAAAGCGCAGCCTTCGATTCCAGCCAGAGTCACCGCCGGCACGAACACGATAGGTCTTCGATGGCCAGTTGCGCCGTTTGCTGTAAAACTCATGGGAAAGCTCGGCAAGCCGATCACCGCCACCAGCGCCAATCTCAGCGACAGGCCGGCAGCAGTCTCGGCTGGAGAGGTGCAGTCGCAACTTGGTGAATCCCTTGATGTACTCATCGATGGCGGCCTGCTGCCCGCACGCTCCGGGTCCAGCGTCCTTGACTTAACCATCGACCCCCCTGTACTTCTTAGAGAAGGTCCGATCTCATTTGAAAGTCTCCAGGAGTTCTTCAAAGGCCGGATTCGGAGGCCACCCGCATGATTCGTAAAGCTTTCAAATGGGGATCCCTGTTCGGTTTTGCCCTGCTGATCGTTCTCTTAGTCTACTGGGCATATCTCTATT
>QHXD01000427.1:1915-2548 GCA_003223895.1 Acidobacteriota bacterium | reverse complement strand
GCGCGATGAAGCACGCAAAGCCGACGCCATCGTGGTCCTCGGAGCGGCGCAGTACAACGGCAGGCCTTCACCTGTCCTCAAGGCGCGTCTGGATCACGCCTTTGACTTGTATCAGAAGGGTTACGCTCAGGCCATTATCACGACTGGGGGCTATGGCCCCGATCCGAACTTTTCCGAAGCTCACGTAGGAACGCGGTACCTCGTCCAACGGGGAATAGATCCGGCGAAGATCATAACCGAACAGGGAAGCGGTTCCACGCGCGACAGTATCCGTGCGTCAGCCGGCCTGCTGCAGGCCAAAGGGTGGAAGAGCGCGGTCGTAGTAAGCGATGGTTTTCACCTCCTGCGCCTGAAGAAAATGTTCGAGGATAGTGGAATTCTGGCCTATACATCGCCTGCCCCGAACAGTCCCATCGAAATCGCGGCCACCCAGCGCTTTTGGTACACCGTCCGCGAAGTCATTCTCCTTTCTGCCTATCGTTGGATGGACCTGTAGGCAATGGCATCTTGCCTGCAGAGGCATTGATATGAACAGATACGTTAAGGGCGCAATTCTCGGGGTAATCGGCGTACTGACGGGTACCTTCGCGTTCAACATGGCCAGGCGCGCGCTTTGCAAGGTAAAACCAAAGC
>QHXD01000427.1:0-1904 GCA_003223895.1 Acidobacteriota bacterium | reverse complement strand
TTTTGCGTAATTGGCGTAATTCGCGGCTGTTACTAGCTCGCAGGTTTGAGACGAATGCCGCTGAAGAAGGCGAAGTCACCTGCAGGGTAGAGCTTTATTCCCTCAATGCGGTTGCTGTAAACGCAAACATTGTCCATATAGAACAGGTCGATATAGGGAAGCTCTTCGGCGACGATGCGCTGAATCTCACTGTAAGCCTGCTTCCGCTTCTCGACATCCACCTCGCGGCGAGAAAACTCGATGAGTTCGTCGACACGAGGGTTCGAATAATGGCCACGATTCGAGCCATTTGGCGGAACTGACTTCGAGTTAAAGATCAGGTTGAAGATATCCGGATCATTGTTGGCGCCGATCCACCGCAGCGAGAATACCTGGAAGTTACCCGCAATAATGTCTGCAAAGAACGTGGCAAACTCGTTGGACCGGATTTCCATCGTTACGCCAATCTCTTTCAGCTCCTGCTGAAGGACGATGGCCATCAACCTTCCGGTGTCGTCCGTCGAAGTCCGATACGTGAACACGAGATTCTCCTGGCCCGCTTCCTTCAATAATTGCCGCGCACGCGCCGGATCGTAGGGATAGGTTCTTACATTCGACTCGTGCGCCCAGTTGTTCGGAGGGATCACCCCGAACGCGGGCTTCGCCTGACCGCGCCACAGATATTTGATGACGAAAAACCGGATCGGTGAGATTGAAGGCGAGGTACTGGTAGCTGGTTCCTTCCGCCTGCATGACCTTCAGGCCGGGATCGTGTTTCAGGACTTCGACCATATCCGGCGTCAACACGTTCAAGGCGATGTCGATGGTACCTTTGCGAAGCTCCAGGGCGCGCACGATCGCTTCGGGAATCAGTTTGAAGCGCAGCATGGAAACGCCTGCTTTGTCTCCGAAGTAGTTTTCGTTCCGCTTTAGCAGTACTTCGTCATCCAGGATGTAGTGCACAAACTCGAATGGTCCGGATCCAACCGGATGACGATTGAAGTCGGTGGGGGAGCCATCCGGAATGATGCCAAGCACGGGGAGCGTCAAATTCCAGAGAAACGGTGAAAAGACCTCCTTCAATTTGAAAACAACCGTGTAGGGGTCGGGTGCTTCAATGGATTGGATCAGGTTGTAGGGGTGGCCGCTCTTGGTGGTACGCACGGTTCCGTCCAGCATGGTGCGGAACGTGAACTGGACGTCCCTGGACGTGACCGGCCGGCCGTCATGGAATTTCGCGTCATCGCGGAGGTGGAAGACGTAGGTTTTGGGATCGGGTGTCTCCCACCGCAGCGCCAGATCCGGGACGACTTCCGACCGCTCGTTTTTCCTGACGAGCGAATTGAATATCAGCTCGTCGATCCGCTGAGACGTTGCATTCTGAGCGATGCGGGGATCCAGATTCTCAGGCACTTGATCGAGGGCCACAGTCACAATTCCGGGGTCCGCCGAAGTCTGGCCGGTGCAGCCGGACAGGAACAGGGCCAGGAGGAGCAGGAAGAGCATACAGGCATTTTAGCAGGTCGACCTGGGAGATTTTGAAATTGGACGAATCCTGCATCTCAAATCCGAAATCCGAAATACCAGATTGGACTGCCAGTCCAATTGGAGATTTCGGATTTCGGATTTGAGATGCAGGATTCGTCCAATTTCAAAATTCCCCTCGAGTATGTAACTACTATCTCTGCGCCGAGTGGACCTGAGCGGGGGCAGGCTCTACCGTCCTTCTCAGTTTCTCGATTTGACGGGTAATGCGGGCTCTAAGGTGTGTGCGGTACCGTAGCGGCCTGAATTCGAGGCGGCCCTTCAACGCAAGAATCCGCTCGACAGACTCATCGACCCGTTTGCGCAGTGTGGCACTACTGCGAGCTGCGACCAGAATCGTCTTGAACGCCTGCTCCAGCAGGGGCGTTGTTTGGGAGAAG
>QHXD01000426.1:2554-6960 GCA_003223895.1 Acidobacteriota bacterium | reverse complement strand
TGGCTGGCCGACGACACTCCGAGGATGATCTTCCTTCACCTCGATGGCGACGGCCCATACGGCGATTCGTACCAGGTGAACTCCGACAACAGCGGGCCTTACGGCGCCGCCATCACACAGGAACTCATTCCTTACGTCGAAAAGACTTTTCGCGGCCTCGGCGAGCCTTACGCGCGGGTGCTGGACGGTGGCTCCACCGGTGGCTGGGTTTCCCTGGCGCTGAAAATCTTCTATCCCGATTTTTTCAATGCGACGTGGGCCGCGTGTCCGGATGGAGTGGACTTCCGCGGATTCCAGCTCATCGACATCTACAAAGACAAGAATGCCTACGTTGACGAACACGGCGTCGAACGGCCCAGCAAGCGCGACGTCGACGGCCGCGTGGAATTCACGATTCGTCATGAATGTCAGATGGAAAACGCCATCGGCCTCGGGGACAGCTGGACCATGTCGGGCGAACAGTGGGGCGCGTGGAACGCCACCTATGGACCGAGAGGCGCTAACGGCCGTCCGGTGCCGCTCTGGGATCCTAAGACCGGGGAGATCAACCGGTCTGTTGTCGAGCACTGGAAGAAGTACGACCTGCGCATGATCCTCCAACAAAACTGGAAAACTTTGGGTCCGAAGCTGCGCGGGAAAATCCACATCGGGATCGGAGATGCGGACAGCTATTACCTGAACAATGCCGTCCATATGCTGGACGACTTCTTCAAGGAAGCCGATCCGCCCGCCGAAGCCAGGATTGTCTACGCCCCGGGCCAGGGCCACTGCTGGGAAGGCCTTACGGAAGCGCAGAGAATGCGGGAAATGTTCGCCACAATCGAACAATCCAAACCCCGCTCATCGGCATCTTTGTGGGAAGAACAAAAGAGCGGCACCGAGGCCCGGTTGCGGGGCGTCAGCGCTGTGAATCTGGACGTTGTCTGGGCGAGCGGGACCGGCGGCACGTTTCTTAGAACCACCGATGGCGGAGCCAACTGGCAGGCTCGCGTGGTTCCGGGCGCGACGGATCTGGATTTTCGCGACGTCCATGGGGTCGATGCCAACACGGCATATCTGTTGAGCGCCGGCGAGGGAGAAAAATCGAGGATCTACAAGACGGCAGACGGCGGCCAGACATGGACGCTTCAATTCATGAATCGCAATCCAAAAGCGTTTTTCGATTGCTTCGCGTTCTGGGATGCCAATAACGGAATCGCCTTCAGCGATCCGGTCGATGGCCGTTTCCTGGTGATCCGTACCACCGATGGCGGCGCCACCTGGAAGGAAACGCCGCGCGAGAACATGCCTCCTGCAATGCCGGGAGAAGCCGCGTTTGCCGCCAGCGGTTCCAGCATTGTCGTTCAGGGCAGGAGTAATGTCTGGATCGGTACGGGCGGCTCAGTTGCTCGTGTGTTCCGATCGACCGATGCGGGAACCACTTGGTCCGTCGCGAATACACCGATCGTGAGCGGCACTCCATCCGCCGGCATCTTTTCACTGCATTTCACGAGTCCGTTGTCCGGCTATGCCGTCGGCGGAGACTATCAGAAGGAGAGCGAGACCAGTGTTAACTTCGCTCGAACGGCGGACGGCGGCCGGACCTGGACGCCCGGACCAAAGCTCCGCGGATACCGGTCAGCCGTTGACGCGGCTGCAGGAGAAAATGGCGGTGAGGATTCGTCGCTCATCGTGTCCGCGGGCCCTTCCGGAACGGATTACTTTGGATTAAATGCCGCTTCCTGGACCCCTATCGGTGCAACGGGTTATGACGCCCTGAGTTTTCTTCCAGGTCTTGCCACCGGCTGGGCCGTCGGCCAGGGCGGACGCATTGCAAGGTGGCACCAACGGCGATAGGAGGATTTTGAAATTGGACAAAACGCGGGCTAAAGCCCGCGACTACATTTTGGATTAATGTTCGGTCTGAATGTAGTCGCGGGCTTTAGCCCGCGTTTCGCCAGAGGAATGAATGAAACGAATCTGTGTATTCTGCGGATCCAGCGCCAGCCGGAATCCTGTTTATCTGGATACAGCGCGCGCTGTGGGAAAGGCGTTGGTTCGAAGAGGTATTAGTCTGGTCTATGGTGGAGGCCGTGTCGGATTAATGGGGGCGATTGCCGATACCGTCCTCAGCGACGGGGGCGAAGTGATCGGCTGTATTCCGCAGCCGATGGTGGCTCGCGAAATTGCGCATCGGGGCGTTACCGAGCTTCGGATCGTTCATTCCATGCATGAACGGAAGGCCACCATGGCTGAGCTCTCGGACGCCTTCATTGCGCTGCCGGGCGGGTTCGGGACGATCGAAGAATTTTGCGAGATAGTTACCTGTGGCGCAGCTCGGCCTGCATGAAAAACCTTGTGGCGTTTTGAACGTCGAAAATTATTACGATCCGCTTCTTACGCTGTTCGACCGCGGCGTTGCCGACGGTTTTATTTATCCCATAAATCGCCGGCTGGTGCTGGAAGAGACGGATCCGGAGCGGTTGCTGGACCTGCTGGCCGGCTACACTCCTACTCGAGTTGAAAAATGGATTGTTCGCGATGAGTCCTAAAGCGCTTCTTACCCTGACGGTTCTGCCGGATCGCTATGCGATCTGCCGCCTGGACGCGAAGGCGCCGGTGCCGGCGTGGGCGAGCGATGGCGAGTTTCTGTCCATTACCCGCACTTCGGACGAGTTGTCGATTATTTGCCTCGAAGTCAACATACCTGTAGACGCCCAATGCATGGCTGGTTGGCGCGTGCTCAAATGCGAGGGCCCGCTCGATTTCACTCTCACCGGTGTGATGGCATCGATAGCCGACCCGCTGGCGGACGCTGCCATTGCGATCTTTCCCATCGCCACGCACGATACCGACTACGTGCTGGTCAAAGAAGCGCAGCTTGAAGCCGCCGTAAATGCCCTGACGTCGTACGGGCACGTCGTCCGTGTCTGAATTACCCAAACTTTACGGCGAGCTCGCCTCATGGTTTCATCTGCTCTCGTCCCCTCCGGACTATGCCGAAGAAGCGGAATTCGCTCGCAAGCTCCTGGTCGAGGCGAGCTCGACGCCGCCGCGAACGGTGCTCGAACTCGGCTCGGGAGGCGGCAACAACGCCTCGCACCTCAAAGCGCATTTTCAAATGACGCTGGTAGATCTGTCGGAAGGAATGCTCGACCTCAGCCGCGCGCTCAATCCCGAGTGCGAGCACCTTGCCGGTGACATGAGAGATTTGAGGCTCGGGCGGCTTTTCGATGCGGTTTTCGTTCACGACGCCGTGATGTACATGGCCACGGAGGACGATCTCCGCCAATCGATCGAGACCGCATTCATCCACTGCAAACCCGGGGGCGCCGCGCTGATCATGCCCGATGTCGTTCGCGAAACCTTCGTCTCGTTGACGACACACGGCGGCCACGACGGCGAGGGCCGAAGCATCCGCTACATCGAATGGACCTTCGATCCCGATCCTTCCGACAACACCTATACCGTGGACTTCGCCTACCTTCTTCGCGAGGGAAACAAACCCGTGCGTGTTGTGCACGACCAACACGTCTTCGGTATTTTTCCCAGGGAAGTCTGGCTGCGATTATTTCGTGAGGCCGGCTTCGACCCGCGTGTCGTGGCGGACCCGTGGGACCGTGAGGTCTTCGTGGGCCGTAAATTTTGAAATTGGACGAAAAAATGGGGAACTAGCCGCGAATTATGCCAATGACGCGAATGGGCGCATCAGATGATTTCTTTAGGCGCCCATTCGCGTCATTGGCGTAATTCGCGGCTAGTTCCCCATTTTTTCGTCCAGGTGGACTTGCTTGTCCCAGGCCTCTTTCTTAGAATGACCGTCGCCACTGGGTTTGAGACTAGGTGCCGCCCGGCATTTGAAACAAAGTTTCATCCGGAATACCATACATTTCAATGGGTTAGAGGTTTATTGAACTTTGCAGAGCCACCACAGACGAACAATCGCGGTCATCGATGACAACGACGACAACCGCTTCATTTTCCATATGTTTCTGGAAGACCACCACGACGTGGTGGAGTTTTCGGATGGCGAACGCGCTATTGCCGAAATGAAGAAATACAGACCCGATGTGGTCTTTCTCGATATCTCGTTACCTGATGTCGATGGAATTGAGATTCTGCGGCGGATTCGCGCCGATGAGAGCCTGCGCCCGCTCCCGGTAGTTGCTCTGACGGCACACGCGATGCTCGGTGATCGCAAGCGGTTCCTGGAGTTGGGTTTTGACGGCTATCTCAGCAAGCCGATTATGGATTTCAACCAGCTTAAAAACATCGTTGAGAACGCCGCCCAAAAAACCGCCAGCGGGACCAGTACTTAACCCGAAGCCTCGTCAGCGAGCGGCTCAGCGGCCTCCAATTCGAAGCCGAAGAAGGTGGCGGAGCTTTCATCCGAGAGGCCGACCCGGTAACGATCAACAAAATCGCCC
>QHXD01000426.1:1977-2528 GCA_003223895.1 Acidobacteriota bacterium | reverse complement strand
TATCCACGACCAGGCCCGGCTTGCCGCGATGGATGCCGGGGCCCGCAGCTTTGACGCGATCTCCCAGCTTGAAACGAGGTCCGTGTGGACCGGATGGTTGAGGCTCAATCGGTGATGTCATTCTGGGGCCTCCTACCTGCTGACTAAGCGCGGAATGGGTTCGTCGATTTTCTTCGAAATCGTACGTCTTCGTCCCGTCTTTTCAGCTGCACTCGCAAGACCAATGATCCCAAAACACGTTTTGAAGGACTTATGTTGTGGACCTGAATTCCACTCCGGCTTGGCACAGGGAAAACTGCTGCGTCAGGCCCTGAGCTTTCCGCTGTCCAAGTTAGCCAGAATGTTCCGCAATGCACTAGCCGTGGGCTTTATGCCCGCGTTCAAATACCGCCAGAAGAATTCTTTGATTGTGCTTGAACGCGGGCATAAAGCCCACGGCTACGTGTCCGCTGGGGATGCCTCGAAAATTCCAATCGGCTGCCCGCCAATGAGGACGCGGCTTTCCGACACTGGTGACCATTTAAACTGGTCCCGACTACTTTCCCGCTGGA
>QHXD01000426.1:0-1902 GCA_003223895.1 Acidobacteriota bacterium | reverse complement strand
AAGCTTCCCATGCGAAGACCTTGTATGCGCCAGGCGTGATCCCCCGGATCGTAAAATGTCCGATGGAATCGGTGAGGCCAAGCTTGTAGAGATCGCTCCGGTCGCGATTCCGATCGGGAATGAGCACAACCTGGATATTGGCGGCCGGCTGTTGTTTGCCATTCAATACCGTGCCATCGATCTGCGCTGGTTTTGGGCTGAGCACAATGTCCAGCGGCGTGGGAGTGGCGCCTGCAAATTGCAGCGGCTTGTTCAGTACGTCGGTAGAATCGAACCGCGCGGATTTCAGATAAAAATCCGGCGTGCTTCGGATGCAACCTGCCGAGTTTGTTACCATCGCGATGCAGGTCACAACCTGATATTCTCCGGGCATCACATCGTCTATACGAAACGTTCCGTCCGGGTTGAGCGCCTGCGAGTAGGGTAAGGATCGGACGGTAGCAAAATCGGCCGGAATACCGGAGAGTTCCCCTCCTTCAATCGTGAGACGGCCGGATATCGAAGCCGCCGCAACGATGTTCATCACGACGCCATCCACGTTTGAGTCGAATACCGTCACTCTGGTCAGGCCTCTGGCACGCTTGCCGGAAAGCGCCGGCCCGCCCCCTTCGGGAAATTCGGCCCGGACCACATACGAGCCTGGAGGAACATCACGCACCTCAAATGTTCCATCCCCGGCGTTGTAGGTTGTGTCAGATTTAAGTAAAACGTTGTCGCCGGTGAGACCTTCCGATTCTACCCAGACCGTTACCGCGGCAGGCGGCTGCCCTGTTCTCGAATCGATGATGTGTCCGCGAATTTTGTAGAATTGTTCGCGATGAACGCTAAGATCTGCGATCGAGTCCGCACCTGGCTGGACCTCTATAGGGCGCGCGGATCGAAAATCAGCAACGCCGGGATAATACGACAATGCGAAATTATCCTGGATCGCGTTCGGATTATCCTGGGCCAGTCTCATGAGGCCGAACCTGTCGGATATGGAACTCGCAGCCAGGTAGTAGCGCCCGGGTGTCACATAGTAGAGGCGGTACTCGCCGCGGTCGTTGGTCGCAGCCGAACGGGCCTTCTGGAAGGACCTCTGGCCACCAAACTTATACCTGGGTTGCAACAGCTGCACCTGAATGTCGACTGCCGGATGACCAGTCTCATCACGGATAACGCCATACACAACGCCGGCCGGCGTCAATTCGATAACGACATCCTTTAGAGTCTGTCCTGCAGTGAGGTTTAAGCGGGCTTCAGGCCACTCCTGCCGGACATAGCCATTGGCGGCAACGGTCATGTGGAAGGCACCCGCATCGAGATTCCTGATGGTGAACTTTCCCTGGGAATCCGTGTCTATCGAAACCATTGGCTCAGGTGCGAACGGACCTGGAGCCGTTCTCCCCGGTGGATCGGCATTCGAGCGAAAAGTCAGGCGAGCTCCCTGGATCGGCTTTGCGGTTCCCGCCTGCACGACAGTGCCTTCAATCGAGGCCTTTGATGCCGGTTCCTGCGGTTGAATCGAAATCGCCGTCTGCGGCACCACAAGCAGTAATGCCAGAACAGCATAGAGTTTCAAGCGAAAGCTCCTGTTGGCATTTTCAACCAGCCTAACACGAAAGGACTAATTTCGTTCTCGGGCTATCAAACTGGGCTACAATGCGCGAAAACGTCAACGTGATTACAACAAGTTCTGAGGAGCGATTATGGCTAGGAAAACGAATAGACGCGAGTTTGTCCAGGTAGCTGGACTGGCGGCGTCGGGATTGATGGCTACTGCCCGCCCGCTGGCCGCGGCCGTTCCTGAGCCGCAGGCGCGACCGGCGCCAACAACAATGGGTGCGCGCTTTCGCGCATTGCTGAATGGGCCGGAGCCGTTAATATGCCCCGGCGCTCACGATGTCCTTACGGCTCGTCTGA
>QHXD01000425.1 GCA_003223895.1 Acidobacteriota bacterium | reverse complement strand
CACCTCCAGTACCAGAATTAAGGGGAAAAGAGTTGTGGCACCCGGCGCAGGTTTGTGAATTCCCAAAGATGCCATTCACCGCGGTATCCGGTCCCGTCGAGTAGCCAAACAGAAATCCCACCCATCCCAGGCCAAGAAACAGTGTGAACAAAAAGGTATGTTTAGTCTGCATTCGGTCCGCTCCTGTCGTCGGAGATTTAACAACAAGGACAAGAGCGAGTGAAAGCGGTTTATTCGAATTGCCGAATTTAGATCAAATCGACGGTGACGCCTCCGATGCCGCTTTCGACGCGGATGCGAATCCTCGTCCCGTCGTTGGAGCCGGGATGAGTGTATGTCCTTGATGTTGGAAAGGAAGCTGCTGCTCCCTTGAATTTCGATATCCGCATCCTTGGGGAGAAGAAGACGCACAGCGCCGACACCGACCTTGATGGAGCAATCGGTGTTCGTTTTGCCGAGCTCTCCAGTGAAGTCCACCTCACTATGGCCCACGCCGCCTTTCAGATCGAGGCGCTCGACGCGGGCGTTTCCAAGGCCGCGTATTGTGAGTTCGCCCACACCGGATTCAACCTCCAGGGATTTGACCGGGTCGCGGACGGCTTTCCCGAACGTCACATCGGTTTTACCCACTCCACCGGGTAATTGCATGCGTTCCAATGCGAGGCCGGTCAGGTCGAGATGCGATTCGGACACGCCCGTTCGCACGTCCAGATCCAGAAGAGCCTTTTCGCTCAGACGCAGCGCCAGATCGTTATCGTGCCTGCCAAAACCACTTCTCCCCGAGCGGCTGTCCAGTTCGAGACGCAAGGTGGCGTGGTCACCTTCATTGAAGTCGAATCTGGGGGTCGTACGGGCCCGGTCATATTCAAGATCGAAGGAGAACAGGTTGTCGTCGGAAGCCTTCTCGATTTCAAGCGTGCCCACGTCGTATTTGAGATCGACCGACAGCCGGCTGGTCGTTCCGATCGGCCGGGACTCACGCATGGTCTGATAATCGGGCGGCGCGTCGTCGATGACGCAACCCGCCGTTACAAGGGACAGTCCTCCGCAAAAAGCGAGCAGAATCGTTTTCATGGTTTTTGTGTCGGACGCATGATGATTTCGCTGATGAAACTGTTCGGCTCCTGGGTGACGATCATTCGTACGGCGTGCGCTACGTCCTCGGGCCGCAGCATTCGTTCTCGCGACCTGGTGTTGCCCGAATCGGAGAATCGTGTGTCCGTGGAACCCGGGCAGACCACACTCGCCCGGATACTGTGCTGCCGGACCTCTTCTGCAAGCGACTCGGTAAACCCGACCACACCGAACTTCGAAGCGCAATACACGGCGCGATTGGCCGATCCGACTTTCCCAGCGATGGAGGCAATGTTGATGATATGCCCCGTTTTGCGTTCGATCATGGACGGAAGTACGAAACGGCAGGCAAAAAAGATCCCTCTCAAGTTGGTCTCGATAAGATTTTCGAAATCCTCATCTTTAAAATCGGCCACCGGGCCGAAGATGCCGAGTCCCGCGGCGTTCACCAGAATGTCGATGGGACCCAGGGCCGTCGAAACCTGCTCGAACAGGCGCTGCAGGTCTCCCTTTTTGCGAACATCCGTGGGAATGACGCTGGCTCGCGAACCGATCGTCCGGGCTGTGTCTTCCAGTTCGGTTCTGCTTCGCGCCGCCAGTGCTACGCGCGAGCCAAGCTTCCCTAATTCGATGGCAATCGCCCGCCCGATTCCTCGCCCGGCGCCGGTCACAACGGCAACTTGATTTTGGATTGAAACCATTTGAGGTCCTCACGCGGGCTAAAGCCCGCGACTACATTAGTCCCCCGGAACCGCGACTTCCTGGTCTTTATACTGGAGCTGGTAAAGCTTGTAATAGATCCCGCGCCTGGCCAGAAGTTCCTGGTGCGTGCCGATCTCGCGAACGCGGCCCTTGTGCATGACGATGATTTTGTCGCACCGCTGAATCGTGGACAACCGGTGCGCGATGATAATGGATGTGCGACCTTCCATCAGCCGTTCGATCGCCTTGCGGATTTGGATTTCGGTCTCCGTGTCCACACTGGACGTTGCCTCGTCGAGGATCAGGATCTGCGGATCGTGCGCGAGCGCCCGCGCGAAGGCCAGAAGCTGACGCTGTCCAACGGAAAGCATCGTCCCCCGCTCGTTCACCGGATGATCGAGACCCAGCGGCAGCCCGCGCAGGAACGGCCCCAGGTTTACATCTTCTGCCGCGGCCGAAACCCGCTCGCGCGAGATAGGTGAACCGAGCCGGATGTTGGACTCCATCGTTCCGGAGAACAGAAACACATCCTGAAGCACCACAGCGAACGAGCCCCGCAGGTAGTCGAGATCCAGTTTCGCGGTGTTCATCCCGTCGAGAAGGATCTCTCCTCGCTGAATGTCATAGAAGCGCGTGAGAATGCTCGTCGTTGTAGTCTTGCCGGCGCCCGTATGACCGACGATGGCGACCGACTCGCCTGGACTGACGCGAAAAGACACATCTTTCAAAACCCAGTTTTCATCATTGTATGCAAACCACACATTGCGGAACTCGATCTCGCCGCGCGCTCGCCGTGGCGGCTTAAGGGCGTTCTCGGGGTTCACGACAGTGGCGGGCGTATCCAGCAATCGAAACAGCCGTTCGGAACTCGCCATTGCCGACTGCAGGATGTTGTACTTCTCGCTCATGTCCTGAATGGGTTGAAAAAAGCGCCGCGAGTACTGAATAAATGCGAAGAGCGCGCCAAGACTCAGCGAGCCCGTCATCACTTTGCCGCCGCCATACCAGATGATCAGGGCAACCGCAACCGAACTCAGAAGTTCCACGGCGGGATAAAACCACGCGTAGGCAACGATCCCGTCCTTGTTCGCCACGAGATGCTCGTTGTTGATCGCGTCGAACTTATCAAAGCTTTTTCGTTCCCGGTTGTAAAGCTGCACCACGGACATACCGGTGATGTGTTCCTGCAGAAACGCATTGATCTTCGCGATTGCGATGCGCACGCGCCGGTAAGAGTCCCGCACCTGTTGGCGGAAGACCTCCGTCGCGATAGCGATCAGCGGAACCACCGAGAGCGTTACAAGGCCGAGCTGCCAGTTCAAGACCAGGATCGCAACCGTGATGCCGAGGAGTGTGAAGATGTCGCCGAAAATCGATACCAGACCCGCGGAGAACAGCTCGTTCAGCACATCGACGTCCGTGATTACACGCGTAATGAGCCGGCCCACGGGATTCCTGTCGTAAAACGAGGGCGACAAGCCCTGCAGATGCTGAAAGACCTGCATTCGCATGTCGTACATGATTTTCTGGCCGGTGTTCTGCAGTGTGTACGTCTGGAGCGTCGCAAAGACGAACTTCAATACCAGCAGGCCCACGAATACAACGGCGATGAACGTCAGGCCCGGCAGATCGGCCGCGGCGATGTATTGATCGATGGCGATCTTGGTAATCCATGGGAATGCGATTTCCAGGACCGATTCGCACAGAATCAGCAGCAGTGCGAAAGCGACAAATTTCTTGTAGGGCCGGAGGTACGTGATCAGCCGGCGCATCAACCGCGAGTCGTAGGCTTTACCGAGAACTTCCTCGTCTTGCATTCGCGTTCTCCAATTCTTCTTCCAGCAGTTGCTTTCTATGCAATTCCGCGTAATAGCCGTCTCGCGCGAGCAGCTCCGCATGGGTGCCCCGTTCCACGATGGCGCCGCTTTCGATAACGATGATTTCGTCGGCTTCCTTCACCGTTGAAACACGATGGCTGATGAGAATCGAGGTCCGATTCCGCATCACCTGCTTCAGTTCATGCAGAATCTGCTCTTCCGTGTACGTGTCCACGCTGGACAGCGCGTCGTCCAGGATGAGGATCCGCGGATCCCGCACGACGGCGCGGGAAATCGCTGTTCTCTGTTTCTGTCCTCCCGAAAGCGTGATGCCTCGCTCACCGACCATGGTTTCGTATTTGCCGGGAAATTCCTCGACGTCGCCTTGAATTCTCGAAATCGCCGCTGCTCGACGAACGTCCGCATCCGAGGCGGACTCCACGCCAAACGCGATGTTCTCGCGAATCGTCTCGCCGAACAGGAACGTATCCTGGGGAATAAAGCCGATCGATCGGCGCAACGTCTCCAATGGAATTCGCTCGATCGGCATACCATCAATGAACAGCGAATTCGGCGGTGGGTTGTAAAGCCGCGGGATCAATTGAACCAGCGTGGATTTTCCCGATCCGGTGGAACCGACAATCGCTACGGTCTTCCCTTTCGCTATCGACAGCGAAATATTTCGCAGCGTCGCCTCGCCGTTGTACGAGAAGCTGAGGTTGCGGAATTCGATGGCTCCTTCAACCGCGAAATCCGCTGCCACGCCCGGCTCATCGTTCACTTCGGCCGGCGCGTCCAGAATGTAGTTCAGTCGCTGCATGGAAGCGCGGCCCCGCTCGAACAAGTTCACGACCCAGCCCAGCGCGATCATCGGCCAGGTCAGAAAGCCGAGATACATGTTGTACGCAACAAAATCGCCCAGCGAGATCGAATTCTGGATGACCTGACGCCCGCCGAAGAGAAGTACGATGACGACCGCCAGTCCGATCATCAACTCCATGACCGGATAGAAGACACTCGTCACGCGGATCAGCTCATAATTCTTGTCCACGAGCGCCCGGTTCATCCGCTCAAATTCGGCAATTTCG
>QHXD01000424.1 GCA_003223895.1 Acidobacteriota bacterium | reverse complement strand
TAACCACGACGGGGAGTGGGTTCGAATAGGTCCGGATAGGGGGAATGATGAAGGACATGGGAACTAGTTTACTGTTCGCCGCGTTGATTCTGGTTTTGAGCTGCTCGCCGGCTTGGGCTCAAGCGACGGCCCAGATCAATGGCACTGTAAAAGATCAAACCGGTGCGCTATTCCTGGAGTCCAGGTGACAGCGACACAAACCGCTACGGGGCTTGCGCGGAGCGCAGTGACCAATGAAGTGGGATTATATACCCTGACGGATCTGCCGGTCGGTCCGTACAAGTTGGAAGCGGCGCTTTCAGGCTTCCGGACTTTTGTACAAACGGGAATCGTACTGCAGGTCGGCAGCACTCCAGTGATCAACATTGGTATGGAAATCGGTCAAGTGGCGGAGACGGTCGAGGTTGAAGCGAATGCGGCACTGGTTGAAACGCGGTCGACTGGTATCGGCCAGGTGATTGACAATGTGCGTGTGCTGGAGTTGCCGCTCAACGCGCGCAATGTGCAGCAATTGATTGTTATTTCAGGTAACGCCGTCGGTGGAGGAGTGTTTGGTACCAACAGAGGATACCCCACCGATATCATTTCCGTTGCTGGCGGATTGAACAATGGTCTGACATACCTGTTGGACGGGGCATCGCATAACGATCCATACACCAATTTCAATTTCCCGCTGCCTTTCCCGGATGCGCTGCAGGAGTTCAAGGTAGAAACCAGTTCAGTGCCGGCGCAGTACGGGCAGCACTCGGGAGGCGCCGTCAATGCGATCACGAAATCGGGTACCAACGAGTTTCACGGCGATCTCTTTGAATATGTACGAAACAGGGTCTTCAATGCGCGCAACACTTTCGCATTGGAGAGAGACGGCCTGAAACGCAACCAGTTTGGCGGCGTGCTGGGTGGACCGATCATAAAGAACAAACTGTTTTTCTTCGGTGGCGACCAGGCCACTCTTGTACGCTCGCAGCCGGCCTCGATCATTAATTTCATTCCAACGCCACAGATGCTTGCCGGTGACTGGACGACCATAACTTCACCGCAGTGCAATAACGGCCGGCAGATCACCCTCAAGGCGCCCTTCGTCAACAGTCAGATCAATCCAGCGCTGTTCTCGCCGGTGGCATTGAACGTAGTGAAATTGAATCCCGTCACGGTCGACCCATGCGGCAAAGTCCAATTCGCTCGGAAAAATAACTATAACGAGCAGATCATCATGGGTAGAGTGGATTTCCAGCAGAGCCAAAAGAACTCGCTGTTCGGACGATATGAGCTGGCCCGCCTGGACAGCCCAAGTGATTACGATGGCAAGACGTGGTTCTCGATGGGCCAACCGGATTTTACTCGGCGTTATCACTCCTTTGTTCTGGGCGACACCTATCTGCTCGGTCCCTCAGTCGTGAGTTCGTTCCACGCAACGGTGCTCCGAACGCTCAACGAGAAGTATCCGAAGACTCCTCTTTTCACTTGGAATGACATGGGAGTGAAGAACTTTTACTACCCGCCGAATTGGGGAAAGATAGTGGTCTTGATTGTCTCGGGCGCATTTAGCACCGGGCCAGGTGGCGCAGCCATGCACAATCCTGGGGTAACCAACTCGACGGCGTACCAGCTTGCTGAGGATATTAGTTGGTTGCGCGGAGCACACCAGATTGGACTTGGAGTCAACTATATCCATTCCATGTCGAACTGGCTCTCGGGTACAAACGCTCCCGGTCAGATGCTATTCGGCGCTCAGAATTCTGGATTGTCGCTGGGCGATTTCATGTTGGGAAGGCCGTCTACGTTTATAGATGGCGCCGTTGCTACGTACTATCTGCGCAGAAACTATACCGGGCTTTATCTGCAGGATACCTGGAAGGCCACCTCCCACCTGACAGTAAGTCCTGGTGTTCGCTGGGAACCCTATCTACCGCCCTCCAAATTGGGGCCTCCAGCCGGGATTTTCGACAAGACAGCGTTCGACCAGGGCGTTCATAGTACGGTATTCAAGAACGCTCCCGCCGGAATCCTGTTCCCTGGTGATCCAGGCGGACGCACTAACAACGCGTTAGAGGACCGCTCATGGATGCATTTCGGACCGCGTTTAGGACTGGCGTGGGATCCGAAAGGAAATGGTCTGATGGTGGTGCGAGGGGCGTACGGGCTGTTTTTTGACTATCCGCATTTTGACCGCTATGGCGGTTTTCAGAACTCACCGCCCAATGGCGCTACTGTTACCCTTCCAAATCCGGTTGGTGGTCTCGATGATCCGTGGCTGGGTTATCCCGGAGGAAATCCTTTCCCGCTTACGATCAGCCCAAACATGACTTTTTTCCAGAGTGGCTATACCACGTTTCCCCAGGGCTTGAAAAAGGCGTATATCCACCAGTGGAACCTGAGCATGCAGCGGCAGGTTGGTTCGGATTGGCTTGTGTCGGGAAGCTATCTCGGCAACAGCGGAATCCACGAGAGCGTAGGCTACCAGGGCAATCCCGCTGTTTACATTCCCGGCGCCAGCTGCACGATCAACGGCGTCCCCTATAGCCCGTGTTCCACCACTTCCAACACCACTCAGCGGCGCGTGCTTTATTTGCAGAATCCCGCTCAGGGACAGTACTTTGGCAGTATCGCGACCGCCTCCGATGGAGGAACGCGCAGCTTCAACGGAATGGTGCTTTCAGTGCAGAAACGGAAATCTAAAGGCGTGACGCTGCTTGCGAATTACACACTCTCGCACTGTATTGATGACGGCATAACGGTGGACGTCGCTGCTGGGTCTGTTCCAGAGCGCCGGCGGGCGAACCGTGGAAATTGCGAATTAGACCGGCGTCACAACTTCAATTTCTCGTCGGTGTATGAAACACCGCAATTTTCCAACCGGGCGATGAGGGCTCTGGGTACGGGCTGGCAGGTATCCGGCATTGTCCGTATCCTTTCGGGTTCCTATTTAACCGTTGCATCGGGCCTGGATAATCGTCTGACGGGAGAAGGCGGTCAAAGGCCGAATCAGGTGCTTTCTTCACCGTATGCCGCCGCCAGGACTATGGAGTCCTGGCTGAATCCCGCAGCCTTTGTGCAGCCCGCATTGGGGACATATGGGACTCTCGGCGCCATGAATATTCTTGGTCCGGGAAGTATCAACATCGACATGGGAATAACAAGAACGTTCAAGATAGGGGAAAAGCAGTCGGTACAGTTCCGAGCCGAAGCCTTCAACGTGCCGAATCATGTGAATCCTGGTAATCCGGACTCAACTCTGACGAACTCCACGTTCGGCCGGATACTGTCCGCCGCTGATGGGCGAACCATGCAGATGGCGCTAAAGTACGTCTTCTGATTTCACGGGCCGAGGGCTGTTTCTGGCCGAGCGAATCAACTGGAGGTGTCTTGTGAAGCGAGCACGTTGGCAGGTGTTTGTAGCATCCGCCTTGTTTGCGGGTGTGGTGTTGGGCGGGGTGCTGGTGGTACGAGCAGCTATGCCCC
This sequence comes from Acidobacteriota bacterium, assembly GCA_003223895.1. Taxonomy (GTDB): domain Bacteria; phylum Acidobacteriota; class Terriglobia; order 20CM-2-55-15; family 20CM-2-55-15; genus 20CM-2-55-15. Next base: position 1,830 of record QHXD01000424.1, on the reverse strand, counting down.
AATCTCCCGGTTATCACCTGCTGAAGAAGGTTGTTCTGAGTGGAGAGGGCGGCTGGGACTACTTCGAGGTAGATTCACAGAATACGCATCGCGTGTTCATCCCTCGCGACGTGTTCATCAACGTCGTGGATGCGAGCGGCAAGGATCTCGGAACCATCCCCATACCGCACGGATCCAAAGGATTGGCTTTCGCTCCCGAGTTCAAGCACGGCTTCACGATCGGCCATGGCGGCTGGGTGACGATGTTCGATCCGGAAACGCTGAAAGTGATCAAAGAAGTCAAACCCGCTCAGGAACGCAATCCCGACTACCTGCTCTACGACGCGGCATCGAAGCGCGTCTTCGTATTCAATCCGCGCAACAAAGGTGCGACGGCGATCGACGCACAAACCGGGGAGGCGGTGGGCTTCATCGATCTGGGAGGCCAGCCCGAAGCCGGTCAGGCGGACGGCCAAGGACACGTCTACGTGGACCTGATCGATAAGAACCAAATTACTGCGTTCGATTCAAAGCAGCTCAAGGTTCTGGACTCGTGGTCTATTGTGCCGTGCAATTTGCCGCATGGGCTGGCCATCGATGTCAAGCACAAGAGGCTCTTTGCGGGCTGCCGCAACGGGATGACCGGGGTGCTGGATTACGCGAATGGGAAAATCGTCGCCACGATACCGACCGGGATGCTGACCGACGCGAACCGTTTTGACCCGGGCACAGGCCTGGTGTTCACTGCGTCGGGCGACGGCACGCTCACCGTGGCGCATCAAGATTCGCCCGACAAGTACACCGTCGTGCAGACCATCGAGACGCCGCTTTTCAACCGCTTCCACTCAGCAGGCTCTATACCGCCTCTTTGAACTCGATCGCTACCGCAAAAACTAAGCTTTTAGGCTATACGCTCCCCAACGCTGAAAGCCCCGTCCAGCCAGCCTTTCGCCCCCATACTCGCTTATAATTCGTAAACTGAGGCTAGCAGCCTTTGAAATATCTGTCCGAGCGCCTTTCGGTCGACTATACTCGGACCCGCTGCACGTGGTTATGGCCACATTGTTGTATCGACTGTACTCATCAAAGGGGGACAAATGGATACGACTAGACGCAACCTTCTGATCACGGGCGCCGTTGCGATGGCGGCCGGCGCAACAGGTGCGTTGGCGCAACGGCCCAGAGGTAGTGGGGACGCTGCCGCGACTTTCTACGAAAAGGGTCCCGTTCGCATCCATTATGAAGAGGCCGGTTCCGGCTTCCCGTTGTTGCTCATTGCCGGCGGGGGATTGAACTCGGTGATCTCCGGCTTACGCACCGGGCCCTTTAACGCGATCGAAGAGTTCAAGGGAGAGTACCGCTGCATCGCGGCGGACCTGCGCAACGCCAATACCGGCCAGTCCAGCGGCCCGCTTGAGATCGACCGGCCGTGGGATACACATACGGATGACCAACTCGGCCTGATGGATCACCTGGGCATCAGCAAATTCATGGTGATGGGCTTCTGCATCGGTGGCCCCTTCATCTGGAACCTCCTCAAGCGCGCACCTGATCGTGTTGTCGCGGCCGTGCTGGCGCAGCCCGTCGGGTTCCGGCCGGAGATGCCCACATTCCTCTACGACGGCAGCATGACCGGCTGGGGTCCGGAATTGGTCAAACGCCGGCCCGACATCACCATGGCGATGGTCGAGAAATATCTGACCAGGATGTATCGCACCAACCCCGACTTCGTCTTTACCGTGACGCGCGATTTCGTGCGCAATTGCCAGACGCCCGTACTGATCCTGCCGGACGATGTCCCGGCGCATCCGTATGCCGTCGCGATCGAGGCCGCGATGCTCGCGCCGAAGG
>QHXD01000423.1:8675-12424 GCA_003223895.1 Acidobacteriota bacterium | reverse complement strand
CAACCGCTCGAAATGCTCCGGGCGGCCGTGATGCACGAACTCCTCCCGCAATTTCTCAACGACTCGATCGAGCACCGAAAGCGCCCAGCGCCGTTCGAAGATCCGCTCGGGCGTTTCATCGTGGGCAGGCTCGCGTTGGTAGCGCTCTTCGCCTGACGAGAATTCAAGTGGTACAACCGTTCCGCCACCGCGTTTGCGCGCGCGTTGGCGGTCCTCTTCGTCGGCCACAAAGAATTTCAGCGAGGTCAAAATAAAGGATCGGAACCGGCCCTTTTCCGGGTCGGCGCAATCGAGATACCGGCCTTGCAGCACGCGCATGAAAAACTCCTGCGTGAGATCCTGCGCCTCATCGGCCGGATAGCCGCGCCGGCGCAGATAGGCATACAACGGATACCAGTAGTTCTCACACAGATAAACCAGAGCGGACCGAGCTTCCTTCCGATGTGGATCGCCGGCAGCGACCACCAGGGTCCACCGGGTGGTCGGGAAATCAGATGGCCCCCCCAGCGTCTGCATGGTGTTTCGCCCTTTGGTGTTTCCCGGCTCGTTGATCATGATCGTAAATCCTCACAGGCGTTCCACAATAAGCATAAGGAATTGGGAGCCGAAGGTTACAGCGCAATCACTACAGCCTTTCGTACTCTGCTTTAGCGCTTTTCAGGATCGGGACGTTGAGGTCTGCGTTTTTCCAAAGTGCGAGGAAAGCGTGATAGGCAGCCTTCGCCTTGGCCTTGTCTCCCGAAAAAGCGAACGCTTTGCCGAGTTGCAAGTGCGCGAGCGCGCCTATGGGATCCAGCCCCACAATACCGCGATGATCGAGGATCTTTTGAAATTCGGCAACCGCTTCCGCATACCGGTGCGCTGCAACCAATGCCTCGCCGCGCACATAGGCCGAGTGCAGACCGCCAAGATAAAAATGATTGAAGTTTAGGCCGTTCGCCGCCCGCTCATAGGGCAGAGCAATTTGCAGCCGCTCCACGCCGTCTGCGGGCTTGCCCCGCCCCAGTGCGGCTAACGCGCGAAGAACCGGTACGTAGGTAAATTTGACGAAAGTATCTTCCGGGAAGCGCTTTTCTAAATCGCCGGCGAGCGCCTCTGATCGGGAAGAACCTCCCGAAAGACCCAGGGCAAGGCCGGCGGCGTATTCGACATCCCGGCCGTTCGAAAGCGCCAGTGCCGCCATCGCATTCATTTTCCCTTCGGCAGCATTCCCGCAAACGGCTTCCCACACCGCTCGTGCGGCCCGGTAACTCGCTGCCGCCTCGCGTTCCCGCTCTTGCAGTGCTAGATCCACGGCTCGGTTCGATGACCGCCGGGCGGCCTGTAACCGGCCGGAACGAGCCAGAGCGAGAGCCTCCGCGTGGGCAATCCAGTGTTCCGCCCTGCGCTTTCCCCTGGCCAGACCTACTGCCCGGTCCATCTGCTCCTGGTCGCCCTTTAGAACCGCGATGTTGTATCGGAGGACTAGAAAACTGGGCATTTCCAGCTTGCGCTCGGAAGCGCGCTGAAGCGTGCTCTCCGCTTCGGGGAAGCGGTCGGTAAGAAAATAGCTCGACGCAAGATTGCCATACCCGAATACAAAGCCGGGATCCGCCGCGATTCCTTCTTGGGATGCTTCAATCGCTCTTTCAAATCGGCCGGTTCCATGGGTGGATAGGCCGGCTAACAGATCGTGGGGATTTGGGTTCTCCCCTCGAGGATAAGTCTGACTCCACAATTCGAGGGTTTGGTACGCCTTTTCCAGATTTCCCGTCACCTGCCGGTCGTGGGTAAAGTCGATGAAAAGCCTTTCCCGATCGCTGACGCGATCCCGCAGTAGCCAGCCTTTCGTAGTGCTCTCGGCTGACAGCACTGACTCTCCAATAGCGCTGTACGAAAGCCCCAAATGGGCGCATGCCATCGCGAACTTCGGATCGATTTCGACAGCGCGCTGGAAAAAAGGTATGGCCGCTTCATTCCCGGAGGATACGACCACCTTGATTCCGGTGCTGTAAGCTTTCAAGGCTTCGAGTGAATGCGTCGTAGCCTCGGCGAGCGGCGTCGAGTGCTTTTCCACCGTGGTCAGCGACTCGCCCACCCGGGTTCTGAATTTGTGCACGATCTGACTGAGAGAGTTCAGGACATCTTCTCTCCTCGCCGCGACCGCCTGCTCCTGATCCAGAATGTTTCCGTTGTTGCAGTTCTTTGCCCGCAAGCCCAATACGTACTGGCTTCCAACGCTTGCGATCGAGCCTTCCAGGACAGCCGCACTTGCGGTTCGCTCGCAGATCTGCTGAGCCATTTCCGAAGTCAGCCGCGCCTCTTTGGGCTGTCCCATGAGAGCCAGCGTCTGCTGGACCTTCCTGTCCGACACGGTGAGGAACGGCGATTGTTGAAGCTCCACGGACAGTCCCAGGCGTAGCGTGTCGTCAAACACCGGATCGCCTGTCTTATTATCGAAATCCGCGAGGACAATCGTATCCTTGCCGGTCAGCTTGGGTCTCGGCGGAGAAGCGCCGCGCAGCAACGACCAAACCGTCACTCCGCTCAACACGAGGAATACGACTTCCGCGGCTGTGCCGAGGGCGGCCGGCCTGTGCCTGCGGAGAAACTTGCGCGCTCGGTACAGCCTGCCCGGCGGCGAGGCCAGCACGGGCCGGTCCTCCATGTGCCTCTGGATATCGGCCGCGAGGTCAGAGACCGAAGCGTAGCGGCGGTGGCGCGCCTTCTCCAGTGCCTTCATCGTGATCGAGTTCAGGTCGCCGTTTACGAGGCGGCGCAGCGAGACCGGGTCGGTCTGGCGGCGCGCGGCAACGTCGCTCGCCGCCGCGCCCATCGAGGTAAGCTTTCGCGATAGCGACGGCACTTCTTCTTCGCGGATGATCCGAAGCATTTCGGCCAAACCGGCGTTGCGCACAGCCGTGTCGAAAGGTACAGCTCCGATCAGCAATTCGTACAAGAGCACGCCGAGCGAATACACATCCGAGCTCTCATCGATGTCTCCCGTCATCGTGTCCGCTTGCTCAGGGCTCGCATACTCCGGTGTTCCCACGATCTGGCCGAACTGCGTGAGCAGTGTGTTTTCTACGGCCCACTTGTCGGTGGCCTTCGCGATGCCGAAATCGATCACCTTAGGAATCGGCGCGCCGTCCTGTTCGGCCACAAGCACATTCGACGGTTTCAGGTCGCGGTGAATCACACCTTTCTCGTGCGCATGTTGGACCGCACGGCAGACGGCGAGGAACAGCGCCAGCCGCTCCGCAGTGGGCATCCGCCTGCGATCGCAATATTGAGTTATGGGCGCGCCTTCGATGTACTCCATCACGAAGTACGGGCGCCCTTTGGGCGTTGCACCCGCGTCGAAGATACGCGCGACGTTCGGGTGGTCCATCATGGCGAGTGCCTGGCGCTCGTTGCTAAAGCGGGCGAGCACCTGGCTGGTGTCCATACCGAGCTTCACAACTTTGAGAGCCACACGCCGGCGAATGGGTTCAAGCTGCTCGGCGAGATAAACGGTGCCCATACCGCCTTCGCCCAAAGACTCGATGATCCGATAGCGGCCGAAGTCCTCATCCCGTGCCACGGTTGTAGCAGGACCGACGGTCCTGAACTCGTCCGCGCCGGAGGAACTCCCGAGCGCGCCCTGGATCAGACACATCGGGCAAAGCCCCGCGGGATCGCTGGAACCCACTTCGGCTCCGCACTGTGGGCAGGTTGGCATTTGGATCAAATTAGACCCCAGTTCGCCCAGAACCGCGACCTATTTCACT
>QHXD01000423.1:8058-8636 GCA_003223895.1 Acidobacteriota bacterium | reverse complement strand
ACCGGGCACCCAACCAGTCAAGCCGAAAGGAGATTCATTATGAAAAGCGTTTTGCTCACGGGCTCAGCAGAAAGAGAGAAAGACCCTATGAAAAGAAACACAAGAATAGCACTGGTGCTGTGCCTGGCGGTGCTCGCCACCGCCAGCGAGGCACGGGCGGACTGTCGACACGTCCGTGGCGGTATCACGGAGACCGTCATTCCTTCACCAAACGATCCTTTTGGCAGGGTCCTGGGCAATGTGAATGGCGTGCTGAACGGCGCCAGCACGGCGTTCATCACCAGCGTTAATCCGTTGCCTTCCGGCGTGCTCAATGCGACGTCATTCGATGTCTTCGTGACGAACAGGGGCGATATGTTGACTGCCACTGGAGCCGTAACACTCACTCCCGTTCCAGGCAAGCCTCCGGGCGAATTCAGGGCAAACGTGACCCTGACGGTCACCGGGGGATCGGGCAAGTACGCCGGAGCTACCGGCACGATCACGTTCGAAGGACAGGTTCACAACTTCTTTGGCGGTCCCGGTGTGGCAACCTCCGATGTGATTTATCGAGGTTTCGTCTGCGCTCCGAATCTTAA
>QHXD01000423.1:4534-7989 GCA_003223895.1 Acidobacteriota bacterium | reverse complement strand
CCGGGCGAATACGTGCGTTGGCCTGGGAGCAGGTGGAGACGGGGGCGGCGGAGGATCCGGAGTTCCCGGGGTCAGGTCGTTGGCACATCGGGTACGCGGGGCGGCTCGTTTCACGTGTTCTTCAATGTAATCTCTGAGCGGCCACCCCTCCTTTGCAAGGAGGGGAATACGCTGTCCGTTACATTTGTCACCGTAATTACGAGCGGCCCTGCTAACGTTGGGCCCCCAACTTCACAAGCAGAGCCACGCTACTGTCGTAAACCTTGCTCGCGCTATCCCCGCCCCGAGGAGCGAGGCCTTTCGCCAATCCCAGCGGAGTGTATCCTTGGCGATCTTTCGCGTTCAGATTGGCTCCCTTGTCGAAGAGGAATTGGATGAGTGCATTCGCTCCAATACCCGCCGCGCCATGCAATGCCGTTCGGCCTCTCGCGTTTGCGGCATTGATATCGTCTCCGAGCATGAGTGCCATCTTCGCTGCTTCCAGGGCGGCGGCATCCTCCTGATTGTTTTCTCGCTCATCGATTCGGCCTACTCCCGCAGCCATCATCAAGGCGGTGGAGCCATCTTTCGCCTTGATGTGCGGATCGGCGCCAGCAGCCAGAAGGGTGCGCATGAGATCAATGTCCGCGGCAGCGGCCGCCAATAGAAACGGTGTCACTCCGACGAGACTCGTTTGCAGCGCGTAGGGCGATCGCGAATAAGGCGGAAAATCTTTCGCGATCTGCACGTTCGGATTCGCTCGATGCGCGAGGAGCGCCTTCACCAGCTTCGGTATACTGGGCGGCAGTTCATGGTAAGGCCGGAAAACAACTGAGACGGAATCGATGCCTGCGATTCCTCGCGGCACGGCGTAATGCAAAGCCGTAACCCCGTACGCATCTGCGGCGTTCGGGTCTGCTCCGTTCTCCAGCAGAAAAATAGCAAACTCTTCGCGGCCGCTCGCGGCCGCCACTACCAAAGCGGTTCCGTTCTTCGGCGTTGCCTCGTTAACATCCGCTCCGGCGGCCAGCAAAATCCGTGCGGAGGCCAGATCTCCCTGCTGGCTTGCAAACAGCAACGGCGTGAAACCACCCTTCGAACGTGCGCGAATGTCCGCTCCGCGCTCGATCAGCGCCCGTGCGATTTCGGGATGTTTCTCGGCAACGGCCCGCATCAGAGCGGTCTGTCCCTGCTGGCTCTCCTTCGCGTTGGGATCCGCGCCGCGGGACAGCAGCAATTTCACAGTTTCGACGTTTCCCGTCCGCGCACACACCATGAGGGGCGTTTCCCCTGTCCAAAGGGCCGGGTTGGGATCCGCTCCGGCCTTCAAAAGTCTCTCGACCATGGGAGCACTTCGATTCGTGCAAGCCAGTGACAGCGGAGTCACTCCATAGTCATTGGCCTTGTTCGCATTGGCGCCCGCGCGAATCAGAAGCTCCGCGGTTTCCAAATCGTCCCTGTTGGCCGCCCAGGCCAATGCGGTAGTTCCGTCCGGCTGGGCCGCATTTACATTGACATGTTGTTCGATGAGGGAACGCGCGGCTGCACCATCTCTATTCCTCACCGCATCCACGAGCCGAAGATCGTCCGCGGGAGCGGCAAACCCTGTAGCGCTTAGCAGAAAGGCTATCGCGGAAAAAACCCAGGTTTTAGACGTCAGGTCCATTGACCGAGCTTTCCGGTGCTGTTGCCGAAGTTCTCCACGGGAATCCCTAATTTGTCCAGCAACGTGAGATGCAGATTAGAGAGCGGGGGATCATTCGGATAGCGAACATGACGGCCACCTTTGAAATAGCTCGCTCCGCCAAACAACAGAAGCGGCAGATTGACGACGGAATGGCCATTGCCTTCACTGATGCCGCAACCGTAGTTGATTACCATATGATCCAGAAGGGAGCCGTCTCCATCGGGCGTCGATCGGAGCTTTTCCAGATAATAGGCAAACATTCGGGCTTGCAGGGCCTCAATCCGGACAACCTTCTCTATTTTCTGGGGATCTCCGGCGTGATGTGTCAGCGGGTGGTGCGCGTCGGGAATTCCGATTTCCGGATAAGGTCGATCCGTCTTTTCGCGGCCCACCATGAAGGTAATCATCCGCGTGAGATCCGCCTGGAAGGCCACAACCTGCAAGTCATACATCAGCTTCGCATGTTCCTGGAACGTTGTGGGCACGCCGTAGGGCCGCGCCAACGACGGCAAATCCCGGGAGCCTTGTTGTTCCGCGATCTGGATGCGGCGCTCGATATCACGAATGGAATCGAGATACTCGGAGATCCTGGCACGATCGCTCGGACCGAGCTCCCGGATAAGGTCGCCCGTCGCCTCGCTCAATGAATCCAGGATGCTGTTGTTCCTCCGTTGAATGGCCCGCCGTTCCGCAGGATCCGTACTTCCGATGTCGCCGAAAAGGCGTTCGAATACCGTGCGCGGATTGTTTTCCATCGGTATCGGGGTCGTCGGACTTCGCCAGCACAGAGTATTGACGTAGGCACAACTCCAGCCTTTTTCACAGGCGCCTAAAATTCCCGCGGAATCCAAACCGATTTCGAGCGATGCCAGTTGCGTGTGCTTGCCGAATTCCTTTGCGACGATCTGATCCAGTGAAATTCCGTTGCGAATGTCGGCGCCGTCGGTCCATTTCGGATGAACCCCCGTCAGGTACGCGCCACAGGGGCGCTCGTGCACCCCGACTTCTTCACCCGGCGCGTGCCTGGCGATACTCAGGCTTAAACCCGTTACGACGAGCAAGCGGTCCCGAAACGCGGCGAAAGGTTGCAGAAGAAGAGGCAACTCGAAGTCAGTGCCCTCCTTCTCCGGTGTCCTGGAAAAGCGCTTCACTGGTTTTTCGGGAGCGGCGAACGCCGGAATCATTCCATCCAGTAGTGGCAGGGCCAGCGTCACCCCGACGCCTCGAATAAATGTGCGGCGAGGGATTGCTTTTTTGAAAATCACTGTTCCGACCTCCTCATCTGAAACGGCAAGCTCCTGGCGGTAGCCAGGATCAGCGACGACCAGCGGTATTCTTCCCGCGCGGCTTCTCGAACTATAGTCCGAATCGCTGGATAATCGTAGTACTCGGTTCCTCTGCCCAGAGCGTAGACAAGCATTCTTTCCGCGAACACAGCCGCAAACTCTTCGGGCCGGCTCAGCAACACGTTTCGAATTCCGAGTGGGCCCTCGAACTGGGTGCCGTCAGGAAGTACACCCGACGAATCGACAGGGGTACCGGCGTCAGCCGACCGCCATCGGCCGACTGCATCAAAGTTTTCGAGCGCGAACCCTAAAGGATCAATTGTCGCATGGCAACTGGCGCAGCCCGGATTCTTGCGATGGTGTTCCATCAGTTGGCGCAGCGGCAACGGTTTGCCGTCGGTTCCACTCTCTTCCAAACTCGGAACATTGGGCGGTGGCGGCGGCGGTGGCGCACCCAGTAAGTTTTCCAGCAGCCACTTGCCCCGCAACACAACCGACGTCCG
>QHXD01000423.1:0-4416 GCA_003223895.1 Acidobacteriota bacterium | reverse complement strand
AACGTTCGTTGAGAAACGTATAGGTCGCATCCAGTAATCTCAATACGCTCTGATCCTCGCGGAGCGTGCTTTCGAGAAAAAGCTCCGTCTCCTGCTGGAATGCCTGGCGCAAGTTCTCATCGAATTCGGGAAACAACTTTGGATCCGGTGTCTTCGAACCGAGATTGCGCAGGTAGAGCCACTGCGAAGCGAAATTGGTCACCAGGCTTCTGGAACGGGGATCGCCGAGCATGCGACGAACCTGCTGCTCGAATATCGCGGGATCCTTCAGTTTTCCGCTTTCGGCTAAATCTAAAAGTTGATCATCCGGTATGCTGCTCCACAGGAAAAACGACAAACGCGAGGCCAGTTCCAGATCACTGATACGATATGCCGTACCCGGGGGCACACCTGCCGGGTCTCGCTCTATGCGGAACAGAAACTCGGGGCCGGCCAGTATTCTTTCAAGAGCAGCCTGAACTCCTGCTTCAAAGTCGCCTTCACTTCGGCCGGCTTCGTAAACGCGCAGCAACGTTCGTACATCTTTATCCCTCACGGGCCGGCGATACGCGCGGCGTGCCAGCGTCGAGAGAATCTTTCTGGCGCAAGGCTCCTCGTCTGCAGTGCGAGTGGGGCGGCAGACAAAAATCTTCTGCCGGGCGGGTGTGTCAGCTACGCCTGTGACGTCATAGGGCCCGGTAATGACGACATTGTCGATGTGGGGGTTGCCGCCCTTATATTGAACCAATTGGAACTGAGTCAGAGGGGGCTGGAATACACCTTCGGCTATGGCGTTCTTACTCAGGAAAGTTACGGCAACCAGCCGCTGGCCCGACTTCGCACGGAAGCGCACTTCCAGGGGCTGCTCAGCGCCGCCGTGCTCGTATGTCTCGCTTGCGCGATCTCCTATTTTGCCCGCCTGTGAAAAAGTCGGTCCTGGCTCACCCTTGAGTTCAGGTCCGCCGCCGACGGTCAGCACCTTGATTCTTTCGCCGTCCAGCCGGAAGTCGAGTTGATGTGGTTCGGCGAGTCCGCGAATATAGTCCCTTGAATTCCTCTGCAGGAATACCCGGATCGTGTATTCACCGTCTGCGGGAAAGTCATGGCGAATCGCGATTCCGCCACGAGATCCAAACGGCAGATCATCGCTCATGCGATCATCTTGAGTGAGGAACCTGGGGATTTCGTAAGTCTCAGAAAATGGACCGATCTCAGGCTGCCCTACAGCCATGCGGCCGATCTTGCGCGCAGCGGACATATACCTCTCCATCAATACCGGCGTTACGGAGAGGGCGTCCCCTATGTTGTCGAATCCATGGTTCACTTCATCGACGGGAAGCAGCGATTCACTGTCGAGGTCGATCGCAAGCAAGTCGCGTATTGCATTGGCATACTCCGCGCGATTGAGGCGATGAACCGCCGTCCTGCCTGGATCAGGTTTGGCGGCGGCCGCGCGGTCGAGCTCAGTTTCCAGGCGAGTGATCAATAAGTTATAGCTGGGCGCGTCGGGCCTGGATCGGCCCGGAGGAGGCATCGCGCGCGTCCGAAGCTTGTGTACTACTCTTTCCCACACTGCCCGGTCTTCGCCCACTTTCTCGAGATCCATTTTGTCGAGCGCCAGCCCGGCCGTAGCGGCCTTCTGGTTGTGGCATGTGACGCAATAGGTATCCAGGAGTGCGCGGCTTGTTGATGCGGATTGGGGAATCGCAGCCGGTGGGTAGGCGGCCAACACCATTCCAGCACAAACGAGGATCCTTCGCAGCACGATATCTCCCTAAGAAAAATGGTGTTAACTCTAGCGTCAACATAGGTTCTTAAGCGCGGCAGGGTCAAGGAAAATCAGTTTGAACGCGGGCTAAAGCCCGCGACTACATTTGGGATTAACGTTCACTCTTAATGTAGTGGCGGGCTTTAGCCCGCGTTCTTGAAAACCCAAAGGCTTGACAGCCGCTGAAGCCGGGTTCTACAGTTCCGCAGCAATTGGTGGAGGACGGCATGAGACGCATTGTTCGAATGTCGTTGGCGGGATTGTTCTTTTCCGCCTTCGGCTGCGGCGCCATCTGGGCGCAATCAACAGCACAAATCAACGGCGCTGTGAGGGATCAGAGCGGAGCGGTGATGCCTGGGGTGGACATTACCGTAATGCAAACCGCGACGGGGCTCATGCGGACTACGGTTACGAATGAAACCGGTTCCTACGTATTCGCGAACCTGCCGATTGGGCCGTATCGGCTCGAGGCGGCCCTGCCGGGATTCCGCACTTACGTGCAAACGGGAATCGTGCTGCTGGTCGGAAGCAATCCCGAGATCAACGCCGTATTGATAGTAGGCCAGGTTGCCGAAGCGGTCGAAGTCATAGCCGACGCTGCTCTGGTGGAGACGCGGAGCACCGGCGTCGGCCGAGTGATCGACAATCAGCGCGTTCTGGAACTGCCGCTGAACGGGCGCCAGGCAACGGAGTTGATCTTCCTTTCGGGCATGGCGACCCCCGGGACGGGAGCCACCAGTACAACCACGCGGAATTATCCGACGATCCAGGTGGCCATCGCCGGCGGTCTGGCGACCGGAGTGGCGTATAACCTGGACGGCGCGAACATCAATGATCCATATAACGGGTTGAATCTTCCAATACCGTTTCCGGATGCGTTGCAGGAATTCAAAGTCGAAACCAGCGGCCTGCCCGCGCAGTACGGAACCTACTCGTCGGCCGCGGTCAATGCCATCACGAAGTCCGGCACCAACGCGTTTCATGGCGGCCTCTTTGAATTCGTACGAAATCAGATTTTCAACGCCCGCAATACTTTTGCGGCCGCGCGCGATCCGCTGAAACGGAATCAGTTCGGCGGAACGATTGGCGGGCCCATCGTGCAGAACAAACTCTTCTTCTTCGGGGGCTATCAGCAAACGACCGTACGCGCAGCGCCTTCGGAATCCTTCGGGTATGTGCCAACACCCGAGATGATGGTCGGCGATTTTACGACCATCGCCTCGGCGGCGTGCCCGGGCGGGCCAAGAACTCTGCCGGCGCAGTTCGGATTTGTGAATAATCGCGTCTCGCCGTCGTTGTTTTCGGCTCCGGCGATGGCCTTGCAGAAATTGCTGCCGCCGGCATCGGATCCGTGCGGCAAGGTCTACTACGCAAAGATCAACAGGAATAACGAATATCTCGTTCCCGCGAGAATCGATTACCAGGTGAACGAGAAACACTCCCTGTTCGGCCGGTTCAACTTGTCGCGCCTGGACCAGTCAAGTCAGTTTGATGGAAAGAACATCCTCACGCTGGACGCGGGAGCGTCGCCGCTTCGAGTCTACGAGTTCGTGCTGGGCCACACATATCTTATTGGTCCGGGAACCGTTGCCAGTTTCCGTGGCAGCGTCAATCGATCGAATATCGTGAAGCAGCCCCCCGATTTTCAGGATCTGAACGAACTGGGCGTCAAGGCTTACCTGTATAAACCTGCCACCCTCCGGCTAAATGTGACCAACGGTTTCATCGTTGGTACAAATAACGGGACGTTCAGCCAGTACAACACCACGGCTTTTCACTTTGGCGAAGACATCAGCATGGTGCGTGGAAACCATCAGATTGGGTTCGGCGGAAGCTGGATTCATCAGCAACTGAACGCTCTTTCAATGGTATTCGCCACGGCCCCGGTAACGTTTAACGGAACCATTACCGGAATGGGACTGGCCGACTTTCTTTTAGGAAAGCCAAACTCGTTCCAACAGGGCTCTCCCGGCTTGTTCTACTATCGTCTGAATCATACCGCGCTATATCTGCAAGACTCGTGGAAGGTGACGCCGCGGCTGACCGTGAATCCGGGTCTGCGATGGGAGCCGTATCTGCCGGTGTATGTCGAAGACATCGGTCTCAGTTATTTCGATCGCGCTGCATTCGATCAGGGAGTGAAGAGTACCGTTTTCCCCAACGCGCCGGCGGGATTGAGATTTCCCGGCGATGCCGGAATGCCCGGAGGGAGAAGGGTAGGTTTCCATCGGATGGGAGAAATGGCACCAAGGTTGGGCATTGCCTGGGATCCAACCGGCAAAGGGACGACGTCGATTCGGGCGGCGTATGGAATTTTCTATAACCGGCCCAACCTGACCACCTACGGCGGGTACAGCAGCTCAGCGCCGAATGGCAACAGCGTCACGGTTCAGAACCCGTCGAGCTTCGCCGATCCATGGTCTGCTTTCCCCGGGGGCGATCCGTTTCCTGTGAACGTAACGAAGGATTATGTTTTTCCGCTGGCGGGCGCCTATTACGCGTTTACGCCGCATGCGAAGCCGACGTATCAGAATCAGTGGAACCTCTCTATTCAGCGCGAACTTTCAACGAACTGGCTGGCATCGGCGGCCTACGTCGGCACGAACATTGTTCACATGTGGACCGGCGGACCTCTCAATCCGGCGGTGTACATTCCAGGAAGCTGCGTG
>QHXD01000422.1:4459-6458 GCA_003223895.1 Acidobacteriota bacterium | reverse complement strand
GTTCTTCAGATCGTCACATGGACCGGTATCTACGGGCTTTCTTTCGTCGCGACAGCCGTGAACAGCCTTATCGCCTATGGCGCGATTCACCGCAGCAAGGCGTGGCTCGGTGCGGGCGCGCTGGTCATCGCCATTCTCTGGTTTCTTCCAATTCTCGGCGAGACGCCGTCCGGCGACACGCTCGACGTGCGTCTCGTCCAGACCAACATTCCGCTCGACCAGCCGTGGAAGAAACCAGCGTCGGATGACTTGCTCAATGAGCTCGGCGCCCTGTCCACACGCGAAGCGACGAAGACGCGTCTTGTCGTCTGGCCCGAAACACCGGCTCCTTTTTACCTCAACGAAGATAAGGACTTTCGGAGCCGCATGCAGCAGATTGCCAAGAAGCTCGGTGCGTATTTCCTGGTTGGTTACATCGACGCGATCGGTGAAGGGCCTACAAACAGCGCGGCGCTGCTGAACCCGCAAGGGCAAGTCGTTTCCCGCTATGATAAAATGCATCTTGTTCCATTCGGGGAATATGTCCCATTCAAGCGCCTGCTGTTCTTTGCCGAGAGTCTGACGAGGCAGGTCGGGGACTTTATGCCCGGCACGGACTACACCCTCAGCCCGCTGGACCAGCACCGCATCGCAACGGCGATCTGCTACGAGAGTATCTTCCCGGATCTGGTCCGCCAATTTGTGAAGCGGGGTTCCGAGCTCATCGTGGTGATCACGAATGACGGTTGGTTCGGTGAATCGTCTGCGCCGTTCCAGCACCTGAGGATGGGTGTCGTGCGATCCGTCGAGAACCGGCGGTATATGGTCCGGGTGGCAAATACCGGCATCAGCGCGATTATTGATCCTTATGGCAGAATTGTAGGAAGGACGCCCATCAGTGTCCGGATGGTCCTGGACGGGACCGTCCGCTACCGTTCGGATCGGACGTTCTATACGGAGTACGGCGACGTCTTCGCCTACGCGAACGCGCTGGCTGCCGCGGCGATTGCTGTTGCGGCGGTCTATGACCGCCGGCGATTTAGAGGAAGGGAGCGAAAACATGTACGAAGAACTCATTGATCGATTCGGCAAAATCAAAAACCGCAGCGAGGAAGTGCGGAGGTTTCTTTGACGCCGGCGCAAAGCAGCGCCAGCACGACGAGCTGCAAAAACAAATCGCAGAACCCAACTTCTATTCCGATCAGGAACGTTCGAGCAAGATCCTTCAGCAAACCGCCCGCCTTGACGAGACCCTCGAACTCGATCGCAAGATAGCCCGCCAACTCGATGACCTCCAGGCCATGGTGGAGCTTGCCCGCGAGGGTGAGCCGGTCGGAGACGACTTCGCCGCTCAACTGAAAGAGCTTGAAGCGTTCATCGAACGCGTGGAGACGCAGGTCCTGCTGTCCGGTGAACACGACCAGCTCAACGCTATCGTCAATATCCATCCCGGCGCCGGCGGAACCGAGGCACAGGACTGGGCTGAGATGCTCATGCGGATGTATCTGCGATGGGCCGAGCAAAATGGCTTCAAGACGCAGATGCTCGATTATCAGGACGGTGAAGAAGCCGGAATCAAGTCGGTTACGTTTAACGTGATCGGCGAGTACGCCTATGGCTATCTTTCGTCGGAAACCGGCGTCCATCGCCTGGTCCGGATTTCTCCGTTCGATGCGAACAAACGCAGGCACACCTCGTTTGCATCCGTAGCCGTATACCCGGAGGTGGACGACAGGATTGACATCGTCATCGATGAAAAAGATCTGAGGATCGACACTTACCGATCGTCCGGTAAGGGCGGCCAGCACGTGAACACGACGGACTCGGCTGTTCGCATCACCCACATTCCCACTGGAATCGTCACCCAGTGCCAGAACGAACGGTCGCAGCACAAGAACAAGGACGTCTGCATGAAGGTTCTCCGGGCGCGTCTCTTCGAGCTCGAGATGGAAAAGAAAAGTGGGCAAACTCAGGCCATCGAAGACAGCAAGCTCGATATCGCATTCGGCAGCCAGATACG
>QHXD01000422.1:0-4428 GCA_003223895.1 Acidobacteriota bacterium | reverse complement strand
CTCAACGGGGACCTGGAAATGTTCATCAAAGCTTATCTGCAGACACGGGCCCAGCAAACAGTATCCAAGTGAAGAGGAGATTTCGTTCCCTGCATGCTCCGGCTTGACTCGGATGTCCAGTATGTGAAGGGCGTGGGCCCACGGCGGTCCGCGCTGCTGGGATCTCGGGGCATCCGGACCGTTGAGGACCTGCTCCTGCACATCCCCAAGTCCTACCAGGACCGGGCGAACTTCGTTCCTCTATCCTCACTTCGCGTGGGCCAGGATGCGGCCGTTCACGCGAAAGTCTATCGAAGCCGCGTGATCCAGACCCGCACGCGCGGCCGGATTCTGGATGTTATCCTCACCGATGGCAGCAGCTTCGCCCACGCCAAGTGGTTCCATGGAGGCTATCTCCAGACTCGCGAGTTCAGCGCTGGCCGTGAGGTTGTGCTCTTCGGGCGCGTGGACTTCGATCGGTACGAATCCAAGTTCGTTTTCTTCAACCCCGAATTTGAACTTCTCGACGACGGCGACGAATCGGCCTCGCTCGATATGGGCCGGTACGTGCCGGTCTACGAGGAAGCGGCCGGCATCACCAGCCGGCAGTTTCGGCGGCTCATTGCCGGAGCTCTATCGGATCTGACAAAGGATCTTGATGATCCACTCCCGGAGGATATTCGGAAAGCTCACGGATTTCCCGATATCTACACTTCACTTCAGCGGATCCATTTTCCTGGCACTGATGACGATCTCGCAAAACTGAACCAGCGCCAGTCCGCGTATCATCGGCGGCTCATCTTCGAAGAGTTCTTCCTGCTCGAGCTGATCTTCGCCCTCCGCCGGATTCAGGGTCGTTCTCTGAAAGGTGTGCGATTCGAAACGACGGACCGGATCCGGCAGCAGGTGAAGGCGATTCTTCCGTTTCATCCCACTGCAGCGCAGAAGCGTGTTTTGAAGGAAATCGTGGACGACCTGAAGGCCCCGTATCCGATGAATCGCCTCCTGCAGGGAGACGTGGGCAGCGGCAAGACCATCGTTGCGTTTGAGGCCATCGTGATTGCAGTTGAGAACGGATACCAGGCGGCGCTGATGGCGCCCACGGAGATCCTTGCCGAGCAGCATTACATCAATGCAAAGCGCATCCTTGACCCGTTGGGCTATCGCGTTGGCGTCGTCCGGCGCGGCGTGAAAAAGGCGGAGAAGCAGGAACTGCTGAAAAAGATTGCGGCTGGCGAGGTCCACGTGATTATCGGAACGCATGCTCTTATCGAGGAGCACACGGTCTTCAACAGACTCGGCCTCGTGATTGTGGACGAGCAGCATCGGTTTGGAGTCGTGCAGCGATTGCAGCTGATGGCGAAGGGCGAGAACCCCAACACCCTGGTCATGACCGCCACTCCGATTCCCCGGACGCTGGCGATGACGTTGTATGGGGACCTCGATCTGTCTGTGATCGATCAGATGCCGCCGGGAAGAACGCCGATTCGCACAGTTCACGTGACGGAGCGCGACGCCGGGCGCGTGCATCGGATGATCGCAGCGGAGCTCGAGCAGGGCAGACAGGCATACGTGGTGTATCCGGTCATCGAGGAGTCGGAAAAGGTGGATCTGAAGTCCGCAACCGAGGGCTTCAAGAGGCTCTCAGAGGTGTTCAAAGGACGGCGGGTCGCACTTCTGCATGGCCGGCTGAAGAGCGACGACAAGGAAACCATCATGCGGGCTTTTGCAGCGGGCGAGATCGATGTTCTGGTATCGACGACAGCGATTGAGGTAGGCGTGGATGTCGCCAACGCGACCTTGATGCTGGTTGATCATGCGGAAAGATTCGGATTGGCGCAGCTTCATCAGCTCCGCGGCCGGGTTGGCCGTGGAGCCCATTCTTCGCTGTGCATTCTGATGACACCCGGCCGGTTGAATGACGTCGCCCGGCAGCGGATCCAGGCGATGACTGCGACGACGGACGGTTTCCGACTGGCGGAGGTGGATCTCAACCTCCGCGGTCCGGGCGAGGTGGCGGGCACGCGGCAGTCGGGGATACCCGAGTTCCGGGTGGCGAATTTACTGACGGACAGCGAGCTGTTGTCGCTGGCGCAAAAAGAAGCGCAACGCTGGGCGAACCGCACCGAAGAACGGGAGAGGCTCATTGAGGCGCTGTCTGCCCGGACGAAGTTTGTGACTGTGGGATGAAACAGCTATTTTCTTTGTACCGAAATGAGAATAATCTCAGGCCGATTCAAAAGCCGCCGCCTTAAGTCCACCCCGCCCCCGGGGATCCGGCCCACCAGCGACAAGCTCAAGGAGACACTGTTCAACATTCTCGGGGCAGGCGTGGAAGGGACGACCTTCCTCGACGGCTGCGCAGGTATGGGAGGCATCGGAATCGAGGCCCTCAGCCGGGGCGCCGCCCACGTCGTTTTCGTGGAGCAATCCCGAAAGGCCTGCCGTATCATTCGAGAGAACCTGGAATCCCTGGGCATCAGGGACGGCTACAAGATCCTCGAAATGGATCTGCCAAAAGCCCTCGACATCTGCGCGCGCGACGGCATTCAATTCGACATCGCGTTTGTTGACCCTCCTTACGACCGCGATGATTTATATCAGGCCTGTCTCCGCAAGTTCTCCGGCAGCGGCCTGCTGATCCTGGAGCATTCCAGGCGCAAGGACCTTCCGGACTCCTCCGGAGCCCTCCGAAAAACTCGATCCCTTGTGCAAGGTGACGCCGCACTGGCATTCTATAGGCCGGAGAACATGTGACAACAGCAATCTATCCCGGATCTTTCGATCCCCTGACCTTCGGTCACGTCGATATCATCGAGCGCAGCACGCGGCTTTTCGACAAAGTCATCGTCGCGATCCTCACCAATCCGCAAAAGGCGGCACTCTTCACCGTCAAGGAACGCACCGAGCTCATGCATGACATTTTGGAGCCGCGCTTTCCAAACGTTGAGATCGATGTCTTTGAAGGCCTCCTGGTGGACTATGCAAAACAGAAAAAGGCCCAGGTCATCGTTCGGGGAATTCGCGCGATCTCAGACTACGAATATGAATTCCAGATGGCTCTCATGAACCGGCGGCTGGCACCGGAAATCGAAACTGTTTTCATGACGCCGGCTGAACACTACTCGTATCTGAGCTCGCGTCTCGTGAAGGAAATTGCCGAGCTGGGCGGCTCCGTGTCCGGGCTGGTTCCCGAGCTCGTCGAGAAACGGCTAAAGCAAAGGTTCAAGAAATGAAATTGGCAAACAGGATCTCTCGTATTTCGGTATCGAAGACAATGGCGGTGATGGAAGCCGCGCTCAAACTCCGCGAGCAGGGTCTCGACGTGGTGGACTTCGGCCCCGGCGAGCCGGATTTTCCGACGCCGGAAAACATCAAGCAGGCTGGGATTCGAGCCATCGAGGGCGACTTCACGAAGTACACGGCCATCGGCGGCATCAAGGAGCTCAAGAAAGCGATCGTAGAGAAGCATGCCCGCGACTTCGGTTCGAAGTACGATCTGCCGGAGTGCATCGTGAACTTCGGCGGCAAACACGCTCTTTTCAACGTGTTTTCATCGGTAGTGGATGAGGGCGAGGACGTCGTCATCCCAACCCCGTACTGGGTGACTTTTGCGGACATCGCGCGATTCGTGAATGCAAATCCAGTGTTTGTGCATACCACGGAATCCGAGGGGTTCCGGCTTACCGCGGACCTGCTCGAACGTTCGCTCACGCCGCGCACCCGGATGGTCGTGGTGAATTCGCCGAATAATCCAAGTGGTGCCGTGCTGGACGACGAGGAATTCGGGCGGATTGGAAAGCTGTGCCGGGATCGCGATATCTACCTGCTTTCCGACGAGTGTTACTCCCACTTTCTCTACGATGGGCGAAAGCCGTTTTCGATCGCCGGGCATCAGGAGCTGAAGAGCCACGTCATCATTGCGGGGTCCGTTTCGAAGACATATGCGATGACGGGCTGGCGGATCGGCTATGTCCTGGCAATGCCCGAGATTGTCCAGTCGTGCGTGAAGCTGCAGAGTCACTCGACATCAAACCCAACATCGATTTCGCAGAAGGCGGCGCTGGAGGCCCTCAGCGGGCCGCAGCAGTCGGTGGGTGTAATGCTCGCGGAGTACGCGAAACGCCGAAAATTCGTCGTCGACCGGCTGCGCGCCATTCCCGGCGTGCGATGCGCCGAGCCTGGCGGGGCGTTTTACGCCTACCCCAACATCTCAGCTGCCTTCGGGCGCGGGGGTATCCGCGACAGCGTGGACTTCTCTGCGAGGCTCCTTGAAAAAGCTCACGTGGCGGTTACGCCCGGCGAAGCATTCGGCACGACTGACCACGTTCGAATATCCTACGCCACCTCGATGGAACTCCTGGACAAAGGCCTCAATCGCATCCGCGAGTTCATGGCGGGGCTGTAAAACACAAAGGCACAAAGATCGGGAGGCTGAAGTGAAGAGAT
>QHXD01000421.1 GCA_003223895.1 Acidobacteriota bacterium | reverse complement strand
AAGGTCCCCGATAGCTCGACTTCCACAGAGGACCGTGCCTCCATCAATCCGACAGCAACGTTCATCGCACACCTTCCAACCCCGCGGCAACCTGGTTGAATTGATCATCGGGAAGTGTCACCTCCCGGAAGATTGCCGCGATATTCTCGCCCGAGATTCGCTCGAAATCTTTTTCCAACGGCACCACAAATATGCCGCACAGGTCGATCGACGCCGGGCTCACCGTTAACTCGCCGGTATGAAAAACCTGCGGGCGATGCTTGCCGCGTGGAAACAGGTATACCGTCCAACCGGTTCGATCGTGGAACACAGCGATGTTGATCATGGGTTCCGGCGCTTTGCCCGTCACGGCAGACAACAATTCGATTGCGCGGTCGATCTGATCGATCAATCGAGATCGATCCGCGCCCCGGAAAACAAGCACGTTTCTCGCGTAGCCTGGGATTGCCGGACCGGGCTTCCCCCTCGTATCGATCTCGATTGGAAACAACTCCCGTGAACCGGACTGAAAGTGCAAGTGGTCCGGCGCAGAAGCTCCACATTCCGGCCCGTTATAGATGATGAAGGAGTCCGAGAGCGCTTTGGCAAGGTCGAGCATGTTCCCAAATTGGCCGGCGATCCGCTGCGCACCATGCTCGCGATGAACGATGGAGAGATGGCGGTTCACAATCGGAAATGGATTGCTGTACAGAATAAAGTCACCAAACGCGATCCCTTTTTCCTCCGGATCCTGGTTTTGAGGGCAAAGGAAACACGGACGCTTCAGGATAGATGCGCGATCTACAGCGGCCGTGGTGCTTTTCACGCGATGCGGAATGTGGCGGATGAAAACGTCGAACCAGTCGATTCGGACGGGCCGCGTCTTCGCCTGGGCAAGTCCTTCAATACCCTTTGCAAGCAATGGCCAGGATTGGATCTGTTGGTGAAACAGATCGTCTATTTCGCGAATCATTTAACGTGTCCTCGTAGTCGCGGGCTTTAGCCCGCGCCCCACGATTTCTGAACGCGGGCTAAAGCCCGCGACTACGAGCCTTAATTTCTGCGCTACGGATACTGTCCTTGTAGGCATCGTAGCGATTGGCTGTCTCGAGAGGCAGCGCACTGTCCGTGTTGCCTTCCCAGCGACGGCAGAGATAAACCGAATCGTAGATGCGGCCGATCTCGTACTCGCGGCTGATGCGAAGCGCAACTGCGTAGTCTTCGCCGTAGCTGACATTCGGAAATTCGATTCGCCTCAATACAGAGGTGTCAAACGCCCGCGGAGCGCCGAGGCCGTTGATGCGAAGCGCATTGTTTCTACCGTTTTCGCGGGTCCACTCGCGATGGTCAATAACGCCCGGCGGGATCTGGTTCAGCGAAAAATCGACCATCGTGTACGATCCCACAACCATGGCATAGGGGCCGTGTTCGAGTTCACCGACAATCCGGGCAAGGACGCCATCATTGGTATAAAGATCGTCGGAATCCAGCTGAACCGTGTACCGGCCGCATTGTGGGGAGTGAATGGCCAGATTCCAGCAGCCGCCGATTCCGAGGTCGCGCCTTTCCGGGATGATATGCACAAGCCGGGAATCGTGGACACCTCGCAGCATCTCCGTGGTGTTGTCTGTGGAGTGGTTATCGACCACGATGACATTGAAAGCAAAGTCGGTCTTCTGGCCAAGGGCACTCCGGACAGCATCCAGAACGGTTCGTTCGCGATTCCTTACGGGAACGACAACGCTGGCTTTCACAGGGAACTCCTCTGTTGCAAAGGGCACGGGTTGGAACCTCGGTTGAAGGTATGCTCCGATCCGCTTCAGATGCTCCGTGGCGATGCGTTCCATCTCGATCTGATATTCACGGTTACGCGGATCCACATAATCGAACTGTTTCTGGCCGGACGTCCGGGAGTCCAGCACAGAGGCCGTGTATAGCGGTTCGGAAATCCTGACGATCGGATACTGTTCCGAAATCCGCAGACGAAGATCGTACAAGCCACCCCATTTCGCTTCGGATCCGAGGCCCACCTTCCGGGCTGCAGCCCGGGAAACCGCCACCACAGGACCGAAATCGAAATTGTCTCGAATACTGCCGATCTGATAATCGATGCGGCGATGGCCGGTCGCATCCGAATAGACCCACCCGGCGCGGCTCTCGCGACTTACCTGGGACATGCGCTCGAACATGAGAGGGCCCGGCTCAATGGTTACCCTGGGATCGCCGATGAACAGAACGTCCGAATCCGTACCATCGATGAGTTCACGAATGCTTGAAGAGGACTGGTCTGCAGGATAGACGATCTTCAACGTCGTTCCTCCTCGACAGGCCGGACCACGATTACGCCGGCCATTCGGTTGTTCTTGAGGAATTCATCCAGATCCTGTTCCACGACGCCGCTTCGGCTGCGAGACGCGTGGCGCATCCGAAGGCGGTCGCCGTCTCGTACGAGAATGCCGCAGTGAAAGATGTCGAGATGTGGCCGCGTCGACGCAAAGAAGATCAGATCTCCGGTTTTAACGTCCGCGGCCATACGGCGAATGAAGGACTTCGGCACGCACTTGAACCGCGCCCGGACCGGCGGCAAGCCAGGGACGACATCCAGGGTGCGCTCTTTAACGACCGGGGAAACCTTCGAAGAGATGGGGCGGACCGCGCCGCTCCGGGCATTGTTTCGAATCCAGCGGCTCATGTAGTGGTTGCGCCGGTTCCACTCGATTCGGCCGTTATCGTAGCGGATCCGGCGCAGCGATTGAATGAAGCTGTCGGCACTCGAGGCCCGGGACAGCGCGAGCACTGTTTCTATGTAAGTTACACAGTCAAAATCGTCGAGCGAGGCTGTGAAAACTTCAGGTGTGGACGCCGAACCGATCAGGGGATTGATCTTATAGGGGCGTCCCAAAAAAAGACGGGAAAGAAATTCGATTCGAGAGCCGGCAGAGCCGTTGGATTTGGCGTTCAAAAGGAGTCTTTCGACGCGCCGCCGGCTGAGACCTCGTGGTTGCGCGTGCTTCATCAGGTTTCATTTTAACACGCGGAATGGAATCGCTCTGCTACGCGTGGCCCATCTCTGCCTGATTCAAGTCAATGAACTGCCCTTCCACATCGTTATCCTCGGGAAAAAAATCCACGACCAGCAGGTACATATCGCCGTCCGCAAACATATGGGCTAGTTTGGGGTCCGTGAGTCGGAACTGTTGATTGGATGCGTCGTACGCCACTTTGACGATAAACATTAAGCAGATCTCCTTTCGCGCCTACTCATCCTGGGGCAATTCCTCTGCCAGCATCCGGCCGCAATGGCACGGCGATTGCACACTCTCTAGCGATGTTTGTAAGAGAATTTTTCTTTTCCTTTTCACTTCTGGCGTTCGCCGCCCTGCTGATGGTGGGTGGTATCGCTCTGTTGATGGACGCATTACGTCGCCTGGCGAAGGACGCGTATTCGGAATTGCGGCAGGCCCGGGTGACGGTAAAGCCGGTTGTTCCGGTTCAACCGGAAAAAATCACAACCTTCGAGCAAGCAGCATAGTTGTGTCGTCCTGGTTGTCGAGATCGTAAGCCCAGTTGCGCACAGCGTCCGTCACGATCCGGATGATTTCGTCGAGCGGCTTTTCCGCGTGCCGAACCAGGATCTCCGTCAAACGGTTCTCTCCGAACTGTTCGCCTTTCGCGTCCTCGGACTCTGTAATTCCGTCGGTGAATGCAGCCAGCAAGTCTCCATGCTGTAGCTCGATGAGGTCCTGCTGGTACGGAAAGTCCGGAACTATTCCCACGACCATGCCATTGGGCTCGAGACGGCTCGTTTTGCCACGGCGAACAAGGATTGGCGGCAAGTGGCCCGCGTTCGTATACAGAAGGTTTCCATTCTGATCGTCGTACACGCCGCAATAAAAGCTCGCGTACTTCTCAGCCGAGGTATTTTCGTAGAGCTGGCGGTTTAATCGCTCGACGAGTGTCGCCGTCGAGACCACTC
>QHXD01000396.1 GCA_003223895.1 Acidobacteriota bacterium | reverse complement strand
AAGAATCGTCAAGGCCGTCGGTCGCACTGTAACACGGTCTTTCCGCTTCCATCGTCCCTGAACCCCGCTTATACTCCCCAGCGCGGCTTGTGGCCGTCGTCCAGAAAGCTCAGAGTACGGCAGCAATCGTTCGTTAACGCGGTGTGATACTCAAGCCTCCGTCAATCGACCCTGAACAAGAATCCCGGCAGGTCTACTTTGAGCACCAATAGAAATCGGAAACGTATGAAGTTCCGGAAGTAAGGACGTTCTGTTTGAGGCTTTGGACATCGAGTAGCACGAGATGGACAACCCAGACATGAATCTTTCCCAATGGTTCCAAAGTGCGGGCTGCCACCCAGAGGATTTGAGAAGAGTCCGGCGACCACTTCGCGGCGTTTCCGCCGCCCGCGTAACGCCATTTCTTGGTTGTCCAATCGAGCAGCCAATAATCCTCGTACTTCGAATCGCTCGGACCTGCTTCACCTCCAACGAGAAGGGTTTTGCTATCGGGCGACCATGTAATGCTTGTCGCATAATTCCAATGGTCGCCAAACTCGGGCAGCGGAATAGTGCTCAGAACTTTTGTGTCGTTGGCGAGGACAACCTTCAGGACGGAGTAGAAGCAATCGGTACAGCCCCATGGGTTCGGCTTGGGAGGCGGTATCGTCGCATCGCGGGCGACATAGGCGAACAATCTTCCGTCGGCAGACCAAGCTAGCAACTTCCCGTTTCCGGCGATGCTCGATTGCGCGAGGGCGCTAGTTTCTGCCGACACGCGGCTATGTTGGGTCGCCGCACATTGGCTCTTTTCAGCATCGCCCCACTTTACCGCTTGCCGACTGGGAGGCGCGATTCCCATCCAGTCGATACGACTAGCGCCAACTCGCTGATAGACTCGGATCGCGAAAGCTAGATTCGAACCGGGGACCACCTGCGAGGTTGCCGTCTGTGTAAACAGCAACGCTAGGCTGAACGCGATGGATAAGTTGTAGGTCATGGTGCATTCGATTATATCCGCTGGATCCATCTTCGCGACTGACTAAGGAATTGGTCGACACTGCGGCGTTAATGGGGCGGTAAGCACTGCGAAATCTGAAAATCAAGCCATCGGGGATCGCGGATGCAACGGAGATTCTGGTTTTTCTGGTTTTCAATTCTCCTTCCATCCCCGATAAACTGTTTCCATGAAAAAACGATTACTTGGACGCGGCGGGCTGGAAGTTTCGGCGATGGGTCTCGGATGCATGGGCATGAGCGAATTTTATGGAGGCCGCGACGACGTCGAGTCGCGGGCAACGCTGGACCGAGCGCTTGAGTTGGGAATCAATTTCCTCGACACGGCAGATGTGTATGGGCCTCACAAGAACGAGGAACTGATCGGCGCCTGGCTCAAGGGAAAGCGGGAGCGTGTTTTCATCGCAACAAAATTCGGCGCGGTACGAAATGCCGGCGGACCGGTGATCGGCGTGAATGGCCGTCCCGAGTACGTGCGCAGCGCCTGCGACGGCAGCCTGAAGCGCATGGGTATCGAGACCATCGACTTGTACTATCAGCACAGGGTCGACCCCGATACTCCCATCGAAGAAACCGTAGGCGCGATGGCGCAGTTGGTTACGGCGGGCAAGGTGCGCTACCTCGGCCTGTCGGAGGCGTCGGCGGCAACACTCGAACGTGCCTGCAAGGTGCATCCGATTGCGGCGTTGCAGAGTGAATACTCACTCTGGACTCGCGATATCGAAGATTTCGGTACTCTTGCGGCGGCACGCCGGCTGGGCGTAGCGCTTGTGGCGTACAGCCCGCTTGGACGAGGTTTTCTGACGGGTAAACTAAAGACTATCGACGATGTCTCTGCAGACGACTATCGGCGCAGCAGCCCTCGTTTCCAGGGGGAGAATTTTGCGCGCAATCGTGAAAACACTCGAAAGGTGGAGTCGCTCGCAGCAGCGCGCGGCATAACCGCTGCTCAACTGGCCCTGGCGTGGCTGCTTGCCCAGGGCGACGACATCATTCCCATTCCAGGAACAAAGCGCCGGAAGTATCTCGAAGAAAATGCGTCGGCTGTGGATGTAACGCTCACCCCGGGCGAGCTCGAGGAACTGCGCGAGGCTTTTAAGTCAGTAGCGGGAGGTCGGTATCCTGAATCGCAGATGCATCGCGTGAATGCGTGATCGCCTTCTACTGCAGGACCGCGTTCAGGCGTGCATAACCGGATCGGCTGACGGGAAGACGGGTGCCGTCGCGAAGGATCGCAGCATGGCTGTCTTTCGCGTAAAGCTCGAGCCTGGCAAGGCGATCGATGTTCAGGATGTACGAGCGGTGGATGCGGACAAACTGCGAAGGGTCGAGAGCGGTTTCCACATCGCCCAGCGTCTGCTGCTTGAGATACCGCTTTCCCTCGGAGCGAAAACACACGTAATCGTCCTGCGCTTCAACATAATCCAGTTTCGAAACCGGAATCACGTGGACGTTGGAGCCGTCACGGATCAACACGCGCTCAAGCTTCGCGCCGGCCGGCCGGGCGCTCGCCGCCAGGTCTTCCACGTGAAGCTTTTCCTTTGTGGCGAGTCGTTTTCGGGCGTGATCCAGCGCTTCGCGGAGGCGATCCGAGCTGAACGGTTTCAAAAGGTAATCCACTGCGTGCACCTCGAAGGCGCGCAGCGCGTACTTGTCATAGGCGGTCACGAAGATCACGTCCACCTCGTGGCCGATCAATTCGAGTACTTCGAATCCGTCGAGACGCGGCATCTGGATGTCGAGCAGCAGGAGATCGGGTTTCAGGTCGGTGACCGCCTTCACGGCCTCAAAACCATTGGCACATTCCGAGACGATCTCGACGTCGTCATACGCAGACAGATACTCGCGCAACACCTTGCGCGCGGGTTCCTCGTCATCGACAATCGCGACCTTTACCATCATGATCGTCCGCAGGGCAGCTGCAGTTCGACGCGAAATCGCGCTTCCGTCTGTTCCACATCCAGACGAGCCTTGCCCTCGAAAAGATTCGCCAACCGCATTTTCACATTCTTGAGTCCCACACCTGTGCCATTCTTCCTGGCGCCCTCCGGTTCAAAAGGATTCTCGAGCACGATGTTGAGAAACGCACCGTTCCGCCGCGCCTCGATGCGAATGGTTCCGCCATCCAGCAGGGGTGCCACGCCATGCAGGACGGCATTCTCCACCAGCGGCTGAACGATTAACGGCGGAACGGGACAGTTTTCGCATTCCGGATCCACTTCGCGCTGAACAGTGAGCCGCGATCCGAGCCGGACTTTTTCGATTTCAAGGTAATGCTCGGCCAGTTTCAATTCCTCAATAAGCGGGATGCTCTCTTCCGAGCCCATTTTGAGACAACCCCGAAGGAATTCCGCAAGCAGGAGGCACATTCGACGAGCCGCCGCGGGGTCCGCCATCACGCGCGCGCTTATCGAATTCAGGCTGTTAAATAGAAAGTGCGGATCGATTTGTGCCCGCAGAGCCCTGAGTTCTGCCTCGCGCGCCTGGACCTGAAGTTCCAGAGCCCTTGTCTCTGAGCGGCGAGAGGCTTCCAGCATGATCAACAGGTAATTGAACGAGACGGCAAGCAGAAAAAGCAGGATTCCTGAGAGAAACAGGATGGGCAACTGGCTGAGATATCGCTCATCGATCCCTTCGAAATCGGAAGTTGCGTCGAGAAGCAGGGCCAGGGCCTGGCCGATGACAAGCCATATACCACTGCAAAGGACTGCCGCTGTGGCATGAGTTCCGGCCAATCTCAAGATCTCGGTCTCCCGAAGTGGAATGGCCCGGCACAGGTACCATGAAGCCATGCAGACGAAGGCATAGAGCAGGCACATCGGAAAGGCGATAACCGCAGCTTCCCACCAGGCCATTGCCCCGCCCCGCGCCAAAACGATGGTCAACAGCGCTGCAATTGGCGCCCATACTGCGAGGTAGACCAGTATTCGCCCTCTCCCCGTGAGTATCGGATGCACGTTTAGTTGCTCACCTCGACTCCGCCCATGACGGCATAACCGCGAACGACAAGTCGTTTCGAAGCGTCCTTTGGAGGTTCAGCTTCGTCTTCGAACGCGCCCATGATCGGGTTGACTCTGCTCTCGACAGTCCAGTCGGGCGGCACCCTGATTTCGATGCCGCCCATGAATGAAAATACGTCGATTACTGCCTCACCATTTGCCGGAGACGCCGCCCGTAGATCGATCT